>JAZSIL010000151.1:0-5291 GCA_045533785.1 Bacilli bacterium | reverse complement strand
GCTACAGTTGCAACACTTGTATTACTACTAACAAATGTAGCTGTAACTTTATCTTGTTTAGAATATTCCACTGTAAATGAATCATCTACATACATTGTTGTAGGAATATTTGTAAAAGTTACTTCATTAATTTCTTTTTTACAAGACGCAAATAAAGAAATTGCACCAAGTAAAAGAACAAATAAAATTTTCGTAAATTTTTTCATTTATTTTTCTCCTTTTGAATTTTACATATATATTATACCATATTTCATATATATTTGCAAACGTTTTCAACTGAAGGTAAAAAAACTGTTATGAAAAATCATAACAGTTAATTCAATCTTACCATTCGTCTTTGAATTGTTGCCATGAACTAGGAGCATAGTCATATCCTGGTTCAAAGAAGCATCTTAAGATGTAGTATTCGTTTTCATCCATAGCTTTATCACCATGTAAGCATAAATAACAGAATGCTAATACCATTGCTTCATATTTAGAAGGTTCAATAGTTTCACGAAGTTGTGATAAGAAACTAATATCTTGAGCAATTTTTTCAACACTTGTACGACCATATAATGCTCTACAATCAGCTACTGATAATGCTTGGAAACCAGCATATTTACAATACTTACAGTAAGCATCATATTCACCTTGTAAGAAATCACCATCACTTAACATAATGAATACAAAGATTTCTTGGAATGTGTAGAAAATTAAATCTTCATTTTTAACATTTTGACGTACACAATAATCATTGTACATATTTGTTAAATCTGCATAAGCGTGAGAAAGTAAATTTCTACATTGGTCTTGATAAGTTGCAGCATCAACTTTTTGTCTTTGATCCCATGCATAGTTCATTAAACTAATCATGTTCATACTACTTTTAGCCATTTTTAATTACCTCATTTCTTAATTTTTATAAATATTATCTATTTATGTAAATATTATATCATATTTTTATTTTAAATGTTGTAATAAACTAATTTTTTTTATCTTTTAAATTTACATAGTAAAACAACTGATAATAAAAGTATTATAATACTAAAACAGCCTAATAACACACTAAGTGTAAACCTAAAATAATCTTTAAAACATACAACAACCCAAATTGTAGAAACTGATATACAGATACAAACACATAAGAAAGTAAGTTTAAAATTAGACCACTTAGAATGCGATTTTTCTAATGATGTTTTATTTTCCATTTTATCACCTATATTTAAATTAATTTATAATAATCAATGTTAATATTGATCCTAAAAGCAATAATTGAATGAATAATGTCAGATTAATAATAAAAGAAAAATATAATTTATGTGTTTTATGATGTCCTAAAATTCTTCCAAAATATCCGCCAATTCCACCACCAATAGAGCAGAAAAATAATAGTGTTTTTTCTTTGATGCGTTTATGACCTTCAATCATAGCATATTTTTTATCAACTAAGAATAATATAAAAGTTATTAAAGAAAAGAATAATAAATAAGCTCCATAAACTATAAGAACTATTAAATGATAACTCATACTAGATTGCCTTAGTTTCTTTTAATAATGTTTCAAATAAGTCGATATCTTCTTCAATAAACTTCAAGCTTTCAATCCAGAAATCTTTTTTTGTTACATCAATGTTCATACTCATTGCAACATCTTCAACACTCATAAAACCTGTATTTCTTAACATTTGATCATAATTTTTTACAAATGCATCCTTATCTTTTAGATATTGTTTATATAGCCCTTTACCAAATAATAAACCAAATGCATAAGGCCAGTTATAGAAATTTAACCCTGCACTATAGTAATGCCCCTTACATAACCACATATATGGATGTTTAAATTTAGGATCAAGTCCATCTCCATAACTTTCATCTTGAGCTTCTAACATAAAGTTACACATATCGTTAGCTGATAAAGGACGTGCAATAGGTTCAGCAAGTACTTTTGATTCAAATATAAACCTAGATAGTATATCAATAACACATTGTGAATCTTCTTGAAGAGATTCTTCAACAACTGTTAATTTTTCAAAAGGATCAGTCATATCATTAATCATCTTTTTAGCCATTAAAGTTTGACACATAATTGATGCAGTTTCTGCAAGTGGCATAGGATAATCACGATTTAAAGGCGCATTTGCAAGTACTACACGACCATGATATGCGTGACCAAGTTCATGAGCAAGTGTTTGAACATCACTTAAACTACCTGTAAAATTAGTTAATACACGACTTTGATCATGATTACCTAAATCAGCACAGAACGCACCACCACTTTTACCTTCATGAGGTAGTACATCAATCCATCTATTTTCAAACGCTTCACGACCTAATTCATATAAAGACTTAGAAAATGAACCATATACATCTAACACTAAATCTTTAGCTTCTTCAATTGTATACATCTTATGCATACTTCCCATTGGTGCAAATAAATCATAGAATGGAAGACCATTTTTATGACCAAGAGCACGAGCTTTAAGTTTAAAATATTCTCTAAACTTAGGAGCTTCTTCTTTAATAGCTTCAATCATTGCATCAAGTGTAGCTTTACTCATATGAGATTGAATAAGTGTCTTTTCAAGTGCATCTTTATATCCACGTAGTGGCATCATAATATTAACTTCACGTTTGATGTTATTAAGAGCCATAGCAACACTATCTTCAATTTGCTTATAAGATGAAAGTTCTGCCTCATATGCAGCTTTTCTAACACCTTCACTATGATCATACGCAAGATTTCTTACAGCCGATAAAGGCATCTTTTCTTCAAAACCTTCTACTTTAATGCTTAAGTTTGCAGTAAGTTGACCTTGTAAATCACTCCAAGAATTAGAACCTACAAGTCTTAATTTACTTGCAAGAACTTCTTCTTTATCAGAAAGCATATGCATTGCTTCTTCTTGATTATTCTTTAAAATAAACAAATAAGTTTTAATTAATTCACTTGTTTTAGCTAATTCATCTAAATCAACTTTAGTTAAAAATTTAGAAAACGCAACACTAGCTGCTACAGTTTCTTGTAAAGCCATTTGAAGTTTTCCCATTTCACCAAGTGCTTCATAATCATTTACATTAGTTGAAGAACGTAAAGATGAGTAATTAAATAACTCTGATAATAAACTATTTAATTCTTCTTCAAGTTTAAGTTCTTTTTCAATGCATCCTACAGCATTATTTACATCTAATTCATTTGATAACTCATTAATTTCTTTTATTAATTCTAATACTCTTTCATTATCTTTAATATATTTAGGATCATTATATCCTTTATACATAATCTCTAAATCCCAAGTCATATTCATATTTTTAGCCCCCCATAAATAATTTATTATAGTATAACATATTTTTATAAATTAGGTTATTTTTGTACAAAAAAACCCTCACATATTAGTGAGGGAAGTTTTATTATTATTTAACTTCAACTACATATACTTCCATATTTGATGTTACCTGTCTTGTAGTAAGTAGTGTTGTCATTGAACTATCTAAACAAATTTTAAATTCTTTATTAGTAGGTACTTTACCAAATAAATTAAGCATTACAGTTGTATAGTTAATTTCTGTTCCGTAATCATATCTTGCTTTTAAACAACCAAATGATGTATAAATTGTAACAATTACACCATCATTAGGATTATTTTCATATGCAGGATGAGCAACTAAATTATTTTCAAAGGCAGTAGCAACTAAAGCATTAAACTCATTTCTTAATTCATCTGTTTTAACTGTATTTAATTCAGCAAGTCTATTTAATAGTTTTTCATAAGAAGCAGTACCACGATATACAGAATTTCTTAAAATTAAAGAAAACTCAACTAAGCATAATGCGAACTTATGATCTTCAGACACTTCGTTTGTATGTAGGTATCTATCTGTTGCTGAGAAATTAAATGTTTTTGACTCGTTAGATTTAGGATCTTTATAATTAATTTGAAGATTATAGATTTCTTTAATTGAATCATAAACATTTGGTTTTAATACCACTTCGTATGTTACAAGTGTTTGATGTCCACTACCAAGTTCACCAGCATCAAATTCTTCATTTTCAAAATCATCAGCAGAAATAGTTTTATTTTCATAACCTATTAAACGATAACTTTCAACTAATTCAGGATTAAATGTAACTTTATTTTTGACATCTTTAGCAACTGTAATCATTGTTTTATTAAAATCATCAACTAATACTTTTTTAGCTTCTTGAAGCCCATCTACATAAGCATATAAACCATTACCATATTTTGCAAGTGTCTCAACTTTAGAATCTTGATAATTTCCCATACCAAAACCAAGTACTGATAAATATACACCTGATGCAGCTTTACCTTGAATAAAAGTCTTTAATTCATCATTATTAGAAATACCAACATTAAAGTCTCCATCTGTTGCAAGAACAACACGATTAATTCCACCTGGAACAAAATACTTTTCAGCAAGTTCATAAGCTTTTTGAATACCACCTGAACCATTAGTAGAACCACCTGCTCTTAAATTGCTGATAATTCTTTCAAGTTTATCCTCTTTATCTGCATATATACCATCTGCTTTAACATCTACACCTGATGCATATGTAACAATTGAAATACGGTCAGTTGGATTAAGTTTCTTAAGTAATAACATAAATGCTTCTTTTAATAAAGGTAATTTATTGGAAGCAGACATTGAACCAGATACATCGATTAAGAATACAACATTATTACCAACAGAATCAATATATTCAGCTTCTTCTGTAGCAACACCAATTGTAATTACATGATGATCTTTATTCCATGGAGCAATACTCATTTCTGATGTTACTTTAAATGTTTCGCCATCTTCTGGTGTATCTAAATCATAATTAAAATAATTAATTAGTTCATCAGTCTTAATAATATTACCATTTAATGCTTGATTATTTTCAATATATCTTCTTAAATTAGCATAAGATGCTGTAAATGAATCCATACTGAAATAACTACTACTTTCATAACTTGTATTATAGAATGGATTTTCATTAATTTGATTATATGATTCACCAAACATAAAATCATTATCACCATTAACTTCTTCACTATAATCATAGCTAGGTGAATTATTTGGATACCATCCTCCTGCATCATTTTTATTATTAGAAGACATACATGAAGTTAATACTAAGCATGTTAGTGCGATTGTAAAAATAATTGTCAATAAACTAAAAATTCTTTGTTTCATAGGTTATACATTCCTTTCACCTATAAAACAAAGAACATATTAATATTGTGACAAAAAATTAAAATATTTTTAAATATTATTTTTATTTATGAAGTCTTCTTAAAATCACAAACTTCT
>JAZSIL010000161.1:0-5780 GCA_045533785.1 Bacilli bacterium | reverse complement strand
TATTTATTTGAAAATTATATATATTAATAGTATAATAATAACATAAATACGAAAGGAATATTATTATGAATAGATTTGTCTAAAATGAAACTTCATATCATGGAAGTGGTGCTATTAATGCTATTGCCGATGAAATGAAAGCAAGAGGCTTTAGAAAAGCTTTTGTTGCTAGTGACCCTGATTTAATTAAATTTGGTGTTACTAAAAAAGTATTAGATGTTTTAGAAAATGCTAATTTAGAATATGTAGTATTTTCTGATATTAAACCTAATCCAACAATTGAAAATGTTCAAGCTGGTGTTGAAGCATATAAAGTAAGTGGTGCGGAAGTAATTGTTGCTGTTGGTGGTGGATCAAGTATCGATACTGCTAAAGCTATTGGTATTATTATTACAAATCCTGAATTTGCTGATGTAAGAAGTTTAGAAGGTGTTGCTCCTACTAAGAATAAGTGTGTTCCAATTATTGCTGTTCCTACTACTGCTGGTACTGCAGCAGAGGTTACTATTAACTATGTTATTACAGATGTAGAAAATAATCGTAAAATGGTTTGTGTAGATGTACATGATATTCCAGTTGTTGCTGTAGTGGATCCTGACATGATGGAAACTATGCCTAAAGGTTTAACTGCTGCTACTGGTATGGATGCATTAACTCATGCTATTGAAGGCTATATTACTAAAGGTGCTTGGGAACTTTCTGATATGTTCCATTTAAAAGCAATTGAAATTATTGCAAGAAGTCTTCGTGGTGCTGTAGAAAATACTAAGGAAGGTCGTCTAGATATGGCACTTGGTCAATATGTTGCAGGTATGGGCTTCTCAAATGTAGGTCTTGGTATTGTTCACTCAATGGCTCATCCACTTGGTGCTTTATATGATACACCACATGGTATTGCTAATGCAATTATTCTTCCAACTGTTATGGAATATAATGCACCAGTTACTGGTGATAAATATAAATATATTGCTATTGCAATGGGGGTAAAAGGTGTTGAAGCTATGACTCAAGAAGAATATCGTGCTGCTGCAATTGATGCTGTTAAAAAGCTTGCCAGTGATGTTGGTATCCCAGCAACTTTAAAAGGTATTGTTAAAGAAGAAGATATTCCATTCTTAGCTGAGTCTGCATATAATGATGCTTGTCGTCCTGGTAATCCAAAAGATACTAGTATTGAAGATATTACTGCATTATATAAATCCTTATTATAAAATAAAAAAGATGAAGAATGATATTAATCATTTTCTTCATCTTTTTCTTTTATTTCGCTTTCAATTACAGGACGCATCATTTCTTGGTCACGATAGTAGTAATCATTATTTAATGTTTCGTTTTTATTTTGTTCAATAGGTTGTTCCTTTGTTTTTTTCTTATTTTTCTTCATAAATTCTTTCCTTTTTAAATAATTTTACATTATTATTATCTACAATTATTTAAAAATTATACATTTATAAAAAAATATGTTATAATGTAATATAATAAAGTGAGGTAATGATATGATTTATAATGAATTTTGTGGAAAAAAGATTAGTAGACTTGGTTTTGGTTGTATGAGATTTCCGAAAACTTACGAAGAGACTAAAGAGTGTATTGATCTTGCAATGAAAACTGGAGTTAATTACTATGATACTGCATATGTTTACAATAACTCAGAAGTTACTCTTGCAAAGTGTTTAGAAGGTTATGATAGAAGTAGTTACTATGTAACTTCTAAATTACCAATATATAAGTTAGAAACAAAAGATGATGTATTAAAAATCTTTAATGAATCTTGTGAAAGATTACAAACTGATTATATTGATTTTTATTTACTTCATGCTCTTAATGCAAATTCTGTTAAAAGAATTAAAGAACTTGGTGTTATTGATGAATTAAAGAAATTAATTGCTGAAGGTAGAATTAAACATTTGGGATTTTCTATTCATGCGCCAAAAGAAGTATTACTTGATGCACTTGAACTTTATGATTTTGATTTTGTTCAAATTCAATTAAATTATTTAGACATGATTCATGAACCAGGGTTTGAAGGTTATGAAATATTAACTAAAAGAGGTATTCCTGTTGTTATTATGGAACCTGTTAAAGGTGGAATGCTTGCTAATATTCCTTATCCTTTAAATGAACCATTTATTAATTATAACAAAGATTTATCTAATGCGTCATATTGTTTTAGATTTTTAATGCAATTTCCTAATATTAAAATTATTTTATCAGGAATGTCTAGTTTAGAACAAGTAAAAGATAATTTAAATACATTTAAAGAAGAACGTGAATTTACTAAAGAAATGGCTGATGCTGTTGAAAAGGTAAGACAAAATATTTTAAAGACAAAAAAAGTTGATTGTACAGGATGCAGATATTGTATGCCTTGTCCATTTGGTGTAAATATTCCAGAAAACTTTTCTGTTTATAATCGTCATGCAATGGGAAAGGTTTTAAATAATGAGTGGTATATGAAAGCTGAATATCCAAAAGATGCTACTGCTACTAAATGTATGGAATGTGGGGCATGCATTAAGAAATGTCCACAAGGTATTAATATTCCTAAAGTATTAAAAGAAACATTAGAAGAACAAAAGTAATATATGTGCTAGGAAGGAGAATGTATGTCTGATAATTTTAGTGAAGCTAAGAAAATGCAAGAAATGTTTTTAAAGTATTTTCTTAGTAATCTAACAACTGGTTTTCTTATTTTTATCATATATGTTCTCTTCATAGCTGTAGTAATATTACAACATTCCTTAAAAGGTATTATTTTGAGTGTTATTGGTATAACAATAGCATATACTGCATATTTGCTTGTATATGATGTTACATATATTCAATATTTAATGTCGCTTAGACTTGATGAAGGTTTTAGATTATTATTTGCTCAATATTTACCATTTTTTTCACTTGCTAAGCATGCTCCTTCTAAAGCATTTCCTAGAATTGATTTTAGGCAAGCTAATATTTTGAAGATTAAATTTGATGTTTCGTTTATAATGAACGAATATTATGAGTATAATAAGAGGCTTAAAGAACATTTAATGGTCTACGCAAGAGCACTTGCAATTATTATAACAATGGATACAACTCCGCAAGTGTTGAAAAGTAAGAATACAAAAGTTTTAAATAAAGATTTTTTGTTAACTAAATTAATTAAACATTAGTTAATAATTAAGGATTATAATTAATATGAGGTGACTTTAATGGAACAAGATAAAAATTATCTTCCTTCTAATATAAAGGTTTTAAGAGAAGAAGCAAGACTTAGTGTTGAAGAATTTGCTGAACGTGCTAATGTAAGTGTTGAAACTGTTATTGGGTGGGAAAAAGGAACAATTAAAGTTTATACAAAAGACTTAATTGTTATATGTCCGATTCTTAGAATTAGCGAAGAAGATATTAGAGAACGTGATATTAAACAAGAAAGACTTGATGCATATGATCGAATGAAACATGGATCAAATAGACGTAATTTTAACTGGTATTATGGAAGTAGATCAAAAGTTATATTTTATTTATTACCATTAATTTTAATTCCTATTGCAGCTTTACTTGGATATTTAGTATCTCTTAGTATGGCAGACTATTATAAAGAATTGAATGATTTATGGATCGAGGCTGGGAATTCTGCTCCAAACTTTATATTTGAATATTACTCTGTAATTTATCCTATTGTAGCAGCATGTAGCGTTGCAGGAGTATTTATTATTATTGAAATTATTAGAAGATTTAGACAATATTTGAAATGGTGGTACATAATGCTTGCGATATCATTTTCAAGTGTACTATATGTAATTATTTGTATTGCAACATTACCTTATTATATATATTGTTTTTATCAAGTATTTGTTCTGAAAGGTAAAAATAGAAAGTAGGTGTTTTATATGAAAAAACCAACGATTGCGTTATTGTATGATTTTGATAAAACATTATCTGGCAAAGATCAACAAGAATACACATTTATTCCAAGTCTTGGTATGACTGCTCCTGAGTTTTGGGGTGAGGCAGATCGTATTTCAAGAGAAAATAATATGGATCGTATTTTAGCATATATGTTTTTAATGATTAAGCAAGCGAGAAAAAAAGATGTTGAGATTAATAGAAAAGCATTTGAGGCACTAGGAAAAGATGTTGAACTTTTACCAGGTGTAAAAACATGGTTTAAACGTATTAATGAATATGGGAAAAGCAAAGGAGTCAAAATTGAACACTATATAATTTCTTCAGGATTAAAAGAAATTATGGAAGGTACTGCTATTGCAAAATATTTCAAACGTATTTATGCTTGTGAATTTCATTATAATACTAATGGTAATGCTGACTGGCCTGCTCAAGTCGTAAACTACACAACTAAAACACAATTCATTTTTAGAATCTCAAAAGGTGCACTTGACTTGCAAGATGATTCAGTTGTAAATTCTTACGTTCCAGCTACTTCTAGAAGTGTTCCTTATACTAATATGATATATATTGGTGATGGTATTACTGATGTTCCATGCATGAAATTAGTAAGAGATAGAGGTGGTGAATCAATCGCACTTTATCATGGGAAAAATAAAGAACGTGTTCAAAAACTATTATTAGAAAAACGTGTTGGATTTATTTGTCCTGCAAATTATTCAAAGAATACTGAACTAGATAGTACTGTTAAGAAAATTATTGATAGAATGATTATAGCAGATGAACTAGCAAGAGAACATGAAAAGCAGTATAATGAAGCAGTAGAACAAAAAGAAGGGAATAAATAATTATGAATAAAAAAGAACTACCTTTATTTATAGCAACACTTGTTTACTTTATTCTTTTGGCATTATGTCTTTTAATGTTATTTATTTGTATTCCTTTAGAAGTTCAAGGTGTAGAATATTTAGTTATAATATTTATGGCTGTCTTAATTCTTGGTTATTTAACCATTGCGTTAATAAGAATGAACACTTTTGTTTATGAGTGTCCTCATTGCAAAGCAAAAAATAAAATGAATTATTTTGAAGTTCTTACTGCAAGACGCGGAAATAATGAACGAAAACTTAAATGTAAAGTTTGTAAAAGAACTGAATATATGGAAAGACATCTTAAATAATGGATGATAATATTAAATTAAGTTTAGCACTTAAAAAAGCCTTAGAAGATAGAGAAAAAGATAAAATAGGTTTACTCCAAGAACATACGTTACATAGAGTTTTAAAGTTTTATTTATCAATTGATGAAACATTTCATGAAATAAAAATCGGTAGAATGTATGCTGATGTAGTACTTGAAAATCATATATATGAAATTCAGACAAAATCATTTAATCTAATGCGTAAAAAGCTAGAAGTATTTTTACAAAATCATGATGTTACGATTGTATATCCAATGGCGCTTAATAAAACGATTTATTTAACTAATGAATTTGGTGAATTAGTATCAGTTAAAAAGAGTCCAAAACATGCAAATCCACTTGAAATCTTTTGGGAACTATATAAGATTAAAAACTTCTTATTAGATAAAAAACTTCACTTTAAAATATTAATGTTAGATATTGATGAATATAGAATAGAAAAAGAAAAGACTTGGAAAAGTAGAAAAGGTTTTGAGCGTGATAATCAAGTTCCAAAGATGATTAATCATATATATGATATTAATAGTTCAAATGATTTTAAAGATATGTTGTTAAAATATAATCTTAAAGAAGTGTTTACATCTAAGGATTTTTCAAAAAGTACTCATCTTACAATAAAAAAAGCTACAACTGCTTTAAATGTTTTAACTCATTTAAATGTTGTAGAGCGAATAGGAAAAGAAAGAAATAG
>JAZSIL010000125.1:0-7798 GCA_045533785.1 Bacilli bacterium | reverse complement strand
TTCTAAGTTTACCATAGCCTAATTTCTTCTTACTTTTAAAAAGTCTAGGCATGGTTAACATTACATCATCTTCATAAATATATAAATTTTTATCAAAATTTTGTTTTTGAATAAATTCAAGTTGATAATCATACCAATCAGAAACATTATTAATTCCTAATATTTCATCATTACTACTAAAAGTTAAATCAGCATTATAAGTAAATTTTGCACCACATTTTAAACATTCAATAACTGATTTATTAGATTTTAAAGAATTTAATTCATTACATTTAGGACACACATATAGAACTCTTTCTAAATACATCGCGCTTTTTTTAGATTTATAATTATTATAATAACTTAAATCATCTACTTTTAAGTTATTAACAATAATATTATACAAATCGTCTAATTCTAAATCCTTATATTCATCATACGACAAAATTTTCTTAATTTCACAATGCATTTTTCCTTTTCTTACACCTTTTCCCCATCTAGGTTCTGTACCATAGCCACCATGAATATTAAACAAAATAATCGGTAACTTTAATGACTTAGCAAGTTTAGCTATTGATTTATCAATATGTCCTAATTTTCCTGTTACTGTTCTATTACCTTCTGGAAAAATACAAATTGTCCCATTTTCTCTCGCAACTTTTATACAAGATTTAATCGCAGTTAAATCACTTTTCTTACTTTTTGCTTTAGGAATTGGGTTAACTAAAAATTTAATTAGTTTTCCTATAAATAAATGTTGGAACAAATCCAACGATGCCATATAATAAAGCGGCTGTTTAAAAAAAGAGCCAACAATAAAAGGATCGAGCGATGTAACATGATTAGATAAGATTAACGCCGGATAATTAATTTCTTTATTAATTTTAACGTCAAGATTATATTTGCATTTAAAATGAATTTTAAATATTGGTCTAATTATTGCTGTTATAATTTTATGTCTCTTTTTACACCACATTTTATTTCTCCTTAACTAACCTTTCATTTCTTTTATATAGTTATATTTTACTACTTTTTTTAAAAAAAATCAAAAAAATAAGTAATCAAGTATACAAAATAATGATATTTGTAACTTATGTAGTACATATTTTCTACCTTTTTTAACCAAAGATAAAAAACTGCTTATTATTTTATATTCAATAAGCAGTTTTTTATTCTAAAATAATTCATCAAGTAACATATAATATTTTAGTTTATCATAATTTGGTTTTATTTCAAGATAATCAAATAATAAATCAGGATTAAAATCAGGATATATTTTCCCGCCAAAGCTTCCATTAAAATTATTTTTCAAACTACGATAACACAAAGCAATGTCTCTCCACTTGTCACCAATACCTGTGTCTCCTAAATCGATAAAGCCGCTAAGTTGATTATTTTTTATTAGTATATTTGGCAAACAAAAATCACCATGTGATAAAACAGGTTCATATGACGGTTTATTTTCTTCTAACCATTTCAAAAGTTCTATAGGACTCTTAAAGCCATTTTCCCCAAAAGTATCCGGTTCTACATTATCAAGATCAACCAAGTCATTATCAATTCGAAATTTAGCTTCTTTTAATTCAGTATTGATATCGCGGCAACGTGGACAATCAGTAACATCTACGCTCCATAACTTCTTTAGAGATTCCGCTAATATTTTAAGTAATATTTCAGGATTTTCTAAATATTTTTCATCACAAGACATTTCACCTTGAACTTTTGTCATTAGCAAATAACTAAATCCATTTTGAATCTCATAACATATAATTTTAGGAACAGGTATCTTGTCTTCTAACCATTTCATAACTTCGCATGTCAGATCGTTACTTTTTGTAAATGGTTCAATTTTAAGCACATAGTCTTCAAATAATAATATTTTAGAACCAGACATTCCTATTTCATCAAAATCATATGTTTTATTTTCAATTATTTTCTTAATATTTTCTGGTATTTTTAGTATTAAATCATCCATATTTTATTCAGCAAGTTCAAAACACATAATTGTTTCTATATGTGAAGTATGAGGGAACAAATCCACTGGTTTTACAAATTTAACTTTATAATTATTATCAACTAACATTCTAGCATCTCGCGCAAGTGTTGACGGATCACAAGAAACATAAATAACTTTATTGATTTTCATTGAAATAACAGTATCAATGAACTTTTTATCGCAGCCTTTTCTCGGTGGATCTACAAAAATTACATTAGGTTTAACATCATTTTCCATCCACTTTACAATTTGTTCTTCTGCCTTTGCGCATACAAATTCAATATTCTTTGCATTATTCAAAATGGCATTTGCTTTGGCATTTACAATTGCTTCATCAACAACTTCAACTCCATACACATGTTTTACATATTTTGATGCTATAATACCAATTGTTCCAATTCCACAATACGCATCAATCACAACATCATTACTAGAAAGTTTAGCTTTTTCTATCGCAATCGTATATAATTTTTCACATTGATCATGATTAACTTGGTAAAACGATTTAGCACCTATATTAAACTTACAGCCGCATAATGTATCAGTTATTGTATCTTTGCCATAAACAGGAACACATTTTTCGCCTAAAATGGTATTACCTTTTTTAAAATTTTCATTTAATATTATTGAGACTACTTTAGGATAACGTTTAATAATTTTATCAATCGCAAGATTCAAATCTTTTTTATTCATAAAATCTATTGATTTTACGATTAAAACAATCATATATTCACTTTCATCATGGTTTTTTCTAACTAAAATATGTCTTATATCACCTTTATCAACTTTTTCATTATATCCTGTTGCACCAAACTCACATAAAACATTTTTTGTAAACTTTACAATTTCAGTTGAATATTCAGTTTGTATATAGCACTCATTTAAAGGGATAATATCATGTGTTTCTCTTTTGTAAAATCCACATATTGTTTTCCCTTTAACACAACCTACAGGAACTTGTACTTTATTACGATAATAAAGGTTTTTCCCACTCATTCCTTCAACAGATTCAATTTCTAAATCAGTAAAACCACCAAGTTTTTTTAAAGTATCTTTAACCATTTGTTCTTTAAAAACAAGTTGTCCTTTATATGTCATATGCATTATATTACAACCACCGCATTCTGTATATTTTGGACAAATCGGTTTATTTCTATAAATAGAGTGATTTTCATCAAACAATCTAAGCATCGTAGCATATGCATATGTTTTTGACATTTTTGTTATTTCTACGAACCCTTGTTCATTATCTAAAGCGCCAAACACAAATAAAGGGAAATTTGTATATTCACATCCTTTACGATCTTTACCATTAATCTTCGCAATAGCTAATCCTTCGTGAGTGTACCCTGAAAACGTTACTTTAAAACGTTCACCCTTTTCAATATATTTTTCTTTTATTACTTTATTTTCCATTAATTCCTCTTTCCACTATACGCAAGACCACCTCTTGAAGTTTCACGGTATTCTTCTCGTAAATCTCTTCCTGTTTGTTCCATTACTTCAATCGCATCATCAAAAGTAATTCTATGCACACCTTTTGTTAAAATAGCATAATTAGCACAATTATAAGCTTGCATTGCAGCCATAGCATTACGTTCAATACAAGGAATTTGTACCAAACCATCAATTGGATCGCAAGTCATTCCTAAATGATGCTCTAACCCTATTTCAGCTGAATATTCAATTTCTCTTAAATTTCCACCCTTAATATATGTAAGGGCTGCTGCCGCCATTGCACAAGCAACACCAACTTCTCCCTGACAGCCTACTTCAGCACCAGAAATTGATCCATTAGTTTTCACTAGATTACCAATTAATCCTGCAACACATAAAGCTTCTAAAATTTTATTTTCACTAACATGATTTCTAATTTTTTCAGCATATAAAACAGCTGGTACAACCCCAGATGCACCACATGTAGGAGCTGTAACAATCACTCCGCCACTTGCATTTTCTTCTGCAACTCCTAGTGCAGCTGCATATACTAATGTTTCATGAGACGGATATTTTAGATATTCACTATAAACACTTGCAGATTTTCTCTCAACATTTAATCCACCAGGTAAAGTGCCATTTGTAAATAAACCTCTATTTATTGCATTAAACATTGCTTTTAAAATCTCTTTTAAATATTCTAAAAGATCTTTACCTTCAAACTTCAAAACATATTGATAAAAATTTAAATTATTTTCTTCACAATAAGCAATTATTTCTTCCATTGATTTATGCGGATACGTTTCATCACTAAATTCATCACGTGACTCATCAAGTTCTTTTAAACTACCACCACCAACACTAAATACTAGCCATCTATGAATTCTTTCATTATTCTTATATGCTTCAAATTTCATTCCGTTAGGATGATATTTATAAACAACTTCAGGCTTAAACGAAATTTTTGTTCTATCTTTTCCTAATATTTTTAGAATAATCTCATCAGTTAAATGCCCTTTCCCTGTTGCAGCTAAACTACCATATAATTTAACTACATAATTATCAGCATCTGGTGTTTCTTCTAAAAACTTCATCGCAGCAACAGCAGGTCCCATTGTGTGCGAACTTGACGGACCATTACCAATTTTTAATAATTTTCTAATCGATTCCATTATTATTCCTTACCTCTTGCATTTTCTTCAGAAATTATTTGTGAGACACGAGTAGCTGCTGCAGCTGCAATAGCTCCAACAATATCATCTAAAAATGTATGGCAACTAGGTTTACCGGGTTTCCCTGCTTCATTTAAAGCTTTAACGACACCTGGTTTATTAACATCAATATCACCAAAGTTAGTTTGACCAATTGCGCCATATAGTCTTGCAATATCTAGCCCAAAAATTTCATCAACACCGAACACGCCTAAATCATTAAATATAATTTCTTGAATTGGTCCTTCAAAAAGTCCTGCTTCAGCTAGTCTATCGATTTCTACACCAAGTTGTAATAAATGAAATGTATCGCGTAAAGATAAAATCTTTTCTACACTCAATACACATTCATTCATATCAATATTTTTATTATATCTTAGTTGTTGATTGTACGCAATTTCAGCTATTTCTAAAACAGTTACACCACGACTTTCTAACTTTTCGATATTTAATCTTTTCATTTCATCTCTTGAATAATATAATTTAGGTTCCATAAAGTACTCCTATAAATATTTTCTTAAACCGCCGTTGATAAAATCACGTGCAGCCATTATTTTTTTACCCATCGGCTGAATTGTTAAAAGTTCTAGTACAGTTCCATCACCACATGAAATAAGTAATCTATTTTTTCTATGTAAAAGAATAGTACCAGGTACTTCAGTTGTTGTTTCATCAACTACTACTGAATCATACACTTTAATTTGATCACCTTTTAATTCAAAATAGGCAATCGGATTTGGATTATATGCGCGAATATGATTAAAAACATCTCTCGCAGGAAGATTAAAATCAAGTATTTTTTCTTCATTAGTAATGTTATATGCAAAACTTGCCTCTTCTTCATTTTGTTTTAAAGGAGTAATTTTTCCTTCAATTAGTAAAGGTATTGTTTCCATTAACAACTCCCTTGCCGCAATACTTAATTTCTCAAACATTGTTCCACAATTATCAGTATCTTCAATTTTTACTTTAACAGTATTAAGAATATCTCCCGCATCCATTTTCTTTTCCATATACATAATTGAAACTCCCGTATAAGAGCAGCCATCTTTAATTGCTTGATGGATTGGAGCTCCACCACGATATTTAGGTAGAAGTGATGCATGGCAATTAATAGCTTTATATTTTGGACTATATAATAATTTAGTTCCTACAAACTGACCATATGCTGCTGTAACAATTAAATCAGCATTTAACGCAATTAGATTTTCATATTCTTCTTTTATTCGTTCAGGTTGATATACTTTAAGCCCATGCTCAACAGCATATTTTTTTACCGGACTAGGCGTTAATACACGATGACGACCTACTTCTTTATCAGGTTGTGTTACAACTGCTACAACATCGTACTTATCGTTTAACGCATCTAAAATTGGAACACTAAACTCAGGTGTTCCCATAAAAATAATTTTCAACATTTTTTCACCTATAATTTTCTTGGATATTTATCAAATATAATTACAGTTTGACTATTTTGATAGCGCTCATAAACTGCTTTATAAACATCATTAATCTTACTGTAATTATGTTTAACTATTAATACGCCACCACCATATTGTTTAGAATAAGTAGGGCCTATAACATATAATTTATCACATAATTCTTTTAGAACTTTTTTAATATTATTAGCAACACTAAACATTTCATTGTAAGGTGTTTTAATAATAATACGATTCACATGATAGAATGGTTCATTATGCATAAGTTTTCGATTCATAATTTCTGTTTTCATAAATGCTTTGTAATCACCAATAATAAAGTTAACTAAAGCACTAGAATCTATATGAGTAGTTTGAACTAATAACTTATAGTTATCATCCTTTAAATGACTCGCAGCATAAACTAATAAGTTATAAGCTCTACTTTCTGCATCATAGCTTGGTGTTTTCAAAACAGAATCAAAATTAATTATTCCAACCATTCCAAGATGATTATTAACAATACTTCTTGCATATGTTTCTGTGGTAATAATAACATCAACTTTTTGATCTTCAATTAGACTCATTTGATAACTAAATTCTTCAAAATTACTATTATCAACAATACATAATGTTTTATAATTTTCAAAATTATTCTCTATCAACTCATTTACACTTTCAATACCAATGCCACCAAATCTAAGCGAAGTGTTAAAACATTTTTCACATCTATCCAAAAAATCTTTGCGGTAACCACAGGCAGGACATAATAGAATTGATTTTTTCTCGTTATAGTATAAACTAATATCGCAATTTGGACATTTAGGAACTTCACCACAACTAGGACATAATACATAATTACTAAAGCTCTTATTATTGACTATTAATAAACTTTGTAAATTATTTTGCTTTGTCCTTATTAAAGCATTTTTAAGTCTTCTTGATAAATACGTATTATTCCCTTGTTTTAGTTCATCTAACATATTAATTACTTCAACATTCGTATTTTTTGTAACGCTACTATTATCTACAATTTTATATACTCCTTTTAAAGCATAACAATAATCAGAAACAGCTGGAGAAATCGACTCCATTATAAACTTCGCTTTAGTTGTATAACTTAAAAAATAAATAGCTTTATGTAAGTCATATCTAGGACTTTGGTCATTATAGTAATTATCGCTTTCTTCATCAAGCATAAAATAAAGTCCAACATTTTGATATGGTAAAAAAGCCCCTTTTGGAGTTGTTACGATAACTTGATAATTATCATTTAATATTTCTGTATAATAATCTAAATATTCTCCAGATGATACTCTAGAATTTATACAAGCAACTCTTAACCCCAAATGTTTTCTAATAAAACTAGCATACTTTACACTACTTAAAATATCAGCACACAAGATAACAACATTTTTACTATTTCCAACCATTTGATTAATTAAAGAAAGTATAACATCATCTTTTTCTTTATTTGATGATGGAATATATAAATAAGGAATAGTTGATTCATCCAAAAACTTTTTAACAGTGACATCGATTAGTTCATTATTTTCTAAATAAACTTCGTTATTAATCGGAATATTATGTTGTTTAATTCTTAATGTTCTTTCTTTTTTCACATCAAGAAAACCTTTTTTTACAAGATCTTTAAGCATATAAACAGATATTTCATAATTATCTAAGATTTCATTTTCCGATAGCATTATCGAATCTTTATATTGATTTAAAAACTCAATTTTTAATGAATTTCTTAG
>JAZSIL010000063.1:0-12212 GCA_045533785.1 Bacilli bacterium | reverse complement strand
AATTTCAAAATCATCATTTAAAAGAAACATTAACATATAAATTGGATAATAAAAGGAATTATTTTTTGATAGCTATATAAAGAAAGTTTTAAAATTAAATCTTCAATACATAAAGAGCTTTCTAAAATTTCTATAATTTTTAGATTGTATAAGTAAATTAAATTCGCCAAAATTATAACCTTTATCATTAAGACACTAAAAATACAATTTTCCAAGATATTTTTAATATATTTTTAGCAATGTTACAAGTTTTTAAAAATTATACTATTAAAAATTCCATGTACCATCTTTAAAGATTGATATTTTCTTACCATCTTTTGTATATGCATCAATAGATAAATCACTAGAACCAATCATAAAATCTACATGAATCATTGATTGATTAAGACCCATTTCTTCCATTTCTTTATTAGAATATTTTGTAAAGTCTTTAATACAATCAGTAAATCCTCTACCAATCGCAAAGTGACATACAGCATTTTCATCAAATAAAGTATTATAAAATAAAATACCTGTTTTATTTACTGGAGATTCAAATGGTACAAGTGCACATTCACCAAGGTAAGCAGCTCCTTCATCCATTGAAATCATCTGTTTAAGAAGGTCTTCTCCACGTTCTGCATGACATTCAACAACTTTACCTTCTTTAAATACAAAATAGAAGTCTTCAATTAATTCACCATTATAAGATAGTGGTTTTGTTGATACAACTTTACCTTCTGCAACTCCTTTTTTAGGAGATGTAAAACATTCTTCTGTAGGCATGTTAGGATTAAAGTATACTCCACCAATTGTAGTTTCTCCACCACCACACCAAATTGATTCATCCATTAGACCAACTCTAAAATCAGTTCCATTACTTGATTTATATTCTAAATAATCAATGTTTAAGCTATTTAAATAATTACATCTATCAAGTAAGTTCTTATTGTGGCTTTCCCATGCTTGAATAGGATCACTAGTTACTCTTGCAGTAGTTAGAATTGCTTCCCATAATGAATCAACAGCTGCTTTTTTAGGAAGTTCTGGGAATACTTGGCGTGCCCATTCAACACTTGGTACTGCTACAATTGTCCATTGATATTTATTATTAAGTTCATCTTGTAATGGTTTAATAATTGGATAAGACATCATACGTGATTTTGCAAGTTTAGCTTGATCAATCCCTTTCATTGCATTAGGTGCACTACTCATGATATGAATACGAGCAGGAAGAGTATTTACTTGATGTTTAATCTTTTCTATTTTCCAGTTAGGCACTTCTGCTAGTGTTTCAACTGTTTCGTATTTTACAATACTTTTTAGAATTGCAGGTGGTGTTCCCCATTCAACAGTTACACTTTTAGCTCCACATTTATAACATTCTTCAACTACAAGTGATACAAACTCTACTTGATCAACATTTGCGTTAACAATTACTTCTTGATTCTTTTGAACATTTGCGCCAACACGTGCAACAAGTTCTGCATATTTTCTTAATACTTTTTTTGTCATAAAATCATCTCCTAATATAAACTTTTAATTCTTGATTTAAACTTTTCATAAAGTTCTTTATTGTGCTCATCACCACCTGGTGTATTTGCACTAATATAAATTGGTGGAACAAGCCCCTTTTCTTCATATAAATTAACTATTTCAATTACAATACTTTGAGCAATAAACGAACATGCAATTGATGAAGATGCTCCAATTTTACCATAACCCTTTTCTATCACTCCATCTCCATATGGTGTATGATTATCAATTACAATATCACATACTTCATATAGATGTTTATTATACTTATTTCTTGGATTAGATACACTACTTTGTGTCATACTTGTTATACAAATAACTGGATGACCTTTTTCTTTTGCAAGTACTGCCATTTCAACAGGTACACTGTTAATTCCACTATTAGATACAATAATAAATGGCTCACCACTTTTTTTATCTAGGCTATCAAAAATTATTTCGGCAATACCAGAAAGACGCTCAAATTTTGTACTTCTAATAGAACCTTCATGTTGCATCAAAAATGGTTCTAAAATAGGATTCACTTGAACAAGTCCTCCTGCACGATAAAATAATTCTTCAGCAAACATATGTGAATGTCCTGTTGCAAACACATGTACAACACCACTATTATTCATAGCATCAAAAATTACTTTAGCACTTTTTTTAATATTATCAATTTCATTAACAGTTATATCATTAATTATATTATTTATTTTTAAACTAAATTCTTTCATAATATCTTCCTTTTTAGTATTTATTAATCATAACCACCCGTAAAACGGGTGGTTTGCTCTGAGGGTATAACCCTCTTTTTCTTTACCGAGTCTCAAGACTCTATGAATTGTCAGCCACACGCACTTGTTCTCATGCTGCCACTCAAGTGGCTGACTTATTTTTTCTTCTTACTTTTTGTTCCGTGTGAAAATGGATCTATATATTCTTTTACACTCATTTTGTCTTGCATTATATCTTCATCAAGTTGGTGACGAATATATTCTTCTATTACTTTCTTATTTCTACCTACGGTATCTACATAATATCCTTCACACCAAAAGTTTCTATTTCCGTATTTATATTTCAAATTTGCAAATTTATCAAATATCATCAAACTACTTTTACCTTTCAAATATCCCATGAATGATGATACTGATATTTTTGGTGGAATTGATACCAACATATGTATATGGTCCCTGCACGCTTCTGCTTCAATGATTTCGACACCTTTGTATGCACAAAGTTGTCTCAATATTTTTCCTATTTCAGCGCGCAGTTGACCATATATTACTTGTCTCCTATATTTGGGACAAAATACAATATGATACTTGCAATTCCATTTCGTATGTGATAAACTATTAATATCCATTTATTGGTCCTCCATTGTTATAATAATTTGCGTCTGGCCGACACAATTATTATAACATGGAGTTTTTTTATTATCATACACAGTTATAAACTTTTCAGTTCTCACCCGCATAGCGGGTGGTTTTACCGCCTTCAAAAAATGATTCACTGGATCATTTTTCTTGGCATAATAAAAGCTTTAGTATTCCTACTAAAGCTAATTCTTATTCATCTTCTTTTTCAGTAGCTTTTCTAAAGATTGCTTCTGTTGCGAAATGTAATTTTGTTAATACATTAGGATTAGTTAGTGGAAATACAAAATATGTATCATCTGAAGTTGCAATATCAATTGCATCACCACGTTTTTTATAATCATATTCAATATGAAGTGAAGCAGTAGTATTAGCTGGTTTAAACAATTCAAAATCTGTTCCATCATCAAGAGTACCTTTTAATAAGATTCCTTTTTCATCTTGATGCATATTGACTTCGCCTATTCTAACAAAACCTTTTTTAGCATTAACTAGTCTTTCTATTCTTACTTTATCTTCAAATACATATGTACCATTTTCTACTTCTTCATCAACGACATCACGTTGCCATTTGTACCAATTTGGAACATGCGCTAAGTTTGAGTCCCAAGTTTTATCTTCATTTGTAAGATTCATTCTTGAATATTCATCCATATCCCATTTTGCAGAACATGCTGTACATTCTACATAGTGATCATAACTTATTGTTTGTTGTTCAGCACCACAACATGGACATTTATAAAGAATTTTATGAATATTTGTAGCACGATCTTTATCAGTTATTTTAATCTTATTATCATATTGCCATTTGTAATCATCCCAAATAAAGGCATCTTCAATTCTTTCTTGAATTTCTTCAGCCGATAAAGTTAACACTTCTTCTTTAGTTACAATTTGAATATAATCAAGCTCACATCTAATCTTGCGATATGGATGTTTACACCATTGCGGTGAACGTAAGAATGTTCCTTTTTGATTCATCACAACAACAGGCACTTTACATACTTTTGCAAATTTACCAAGTGCTTTACCAATATCTTCATTAATCCCTGCAAGTGAAAATCTAGCCTCAGGATAAATAACAACATTACATTTTAATTGATGTAAAGCTTTATAACAATTTCTAATAAGAATTGTGTCTTTTGTGAACTTTCGTTTTGGAATGCACCCTACTCCTCTCATTAACCATTCACGCCCATTAAACTCTTCAATTGAAGTCACCCAACAATACTTCTTTGTATAACCTGCTTTAATAACATTTGCAAAGTCTACAAAACTAGCGTGATTAGAAAGGATAAGATATGGACCTTTTAATCCTTCACAATTAATTTTCTTAATTTTAGTTTTTGTTCCAAATGGACCTGCAAATAACCATGCACCAACCATTTCAATTGGTCTTAAATACCATTTTGGTCCATTAATTTTTTTGTGAAGTTCAAACGATTTTTGTTTCTTCATAAATATTTTTTCCCTTTTCTTATTTATGTATTATATTATACACGATATTTACTAAAAAATAAAGTAATTTTATCTATTTTGATAAGTTTTTACTTATTTTTTATTAAATTAATAATATTTACAAGTATTTTTCCACATACTAATGCATCATCTTTTGCTCGGTGAGCATTACCTATTGGGATATTGAAGAACTCTGCAACAGTTACTTGTTTATTATTAGGAAGTCTTAAATACTTTCTTGAAAGATCTAAAGTATCTAAATAATAAAGCTTTCCACTTATACCTAATCTTTCGAAAGTATTAGATAGAAAGTTCATATCAAAGTTAGCATTATGCGCAACAATTATAGCTTTACCATCTAATACATCTTTAATAAATGAACAAAAATAATAATACACTTCATCTTCAAGTGGTGCATCATTTAACATTTCATTTGTTATATTATTAACTTTTGTTACATAAGGCGGAATATATTTACCTGCATTAACTAAAGTAGAAAACTCTTTAACAGGTTTAAAATTTTTAAATTCACAACACCCTATTTCGATAATACGGTCAGTTACAGGATTTAGTCCAGTTGTTTCTACATCAAATGAATAAAACTTCTTTCCAAGTATTTCAACTAGTTCTTCATTAAATCTAATTTTTTTCTTAATTATCTCATTCATTTTTATTATTCTCCAAAATATACTTTATTATATCAAATTTACAAAATAATTTTTTAAGTTTTACAAATAAAAAAATAAAAAGTAGACACTATGTTTAAAAGTGTCTACTCTGTTTTTTATGTATCTAATCCTGCAAATTGAGTTTGATATAGTCTATTATATACGCCTTTTTTAGCAAGTAATTCTTTATGATTGCCCATTTCTACAATCATACCTTGATCAAGTACAAGTATTAAATCAGCATCTTGAATTGTTGAAAGACGATGCGCAATAATAATTGATGTTCTATTTTTCATTAAATTAACCATTGCATCTTGAATCTTCTTTTCTGTTCTTGTATCAACTGAAGATGTTGCTTCGTCAAGAATTAAGATTTTTGGATCTGCTAAGAATGCTCGTGCAATCGTAAGCAATTGACGTTGACCTTGAGAAATATTTGTAGCACCTTGAGAAAGAACAGTTTTTTCTTGTTCTGGAAGTCTCTTAACAAATTTATAACAATTAGCCATCTTAAGTGCATTTTCAAACTCTTCATCTGTTGCATCAGCTTTACCATATTTTACATTATTTTCAATTGTATCACCAAATAAAACAGCATCTTGTAAAACAATCGAAATACAGTCTCTTAAATCTTTCTTTGACATTTCTTTAATGTCTTTACCATCTATTAAAATTTGTCCAGAATCTATATCATAGAATCTTAAAAGTAAATTAACAATTGTTGTTTTACCGCTACCTGTAGCACCTACAAGCGCAATTTTGTGTCCACTATACATATCGATATTAAAATCTTTAATAACAGGCTTTCCAGGAACATATGAGAATGCAACATGTCTAAAATCAATATAACCTGTTGTTGTATTAGGATTAAATTCTATTGTACCAGTAAAATCTTCAATTTCTTCATTCATCATTGTAAATACACGTTCAGCTCCTGCCATTGCCGTAAGAATTGATGCGTATAGATGAGCAATTTCATTAATTGGTCTTGTAAATTGTTTATTAAGTGTTAAGAATGTAATAACAACAGATACTTCAAGTGTAGCCCCGAATAAGCCATTACCAATTCCTTTACTTAAGAAAATAGCTCCAAAGATACAAATCAAGAAATAACCAACATTACCAACAAAGTTCATAACTGGTCCCATAGAACCACCCCAAATTTGAGCTTTAATAGCAGTATGACAAAGTTCATCTGAATATTCATTAAACTCTTCTTCCGCAACACTTTGATGGTTATACGCAATGACAGTCTTACAACCTGTTACCATTTCTTCGGTTTGAGAATTTAGTAACCCAAGAATTGTTGATTGTTTCTTAAATAATGGTCTTGAAAATTTAGACATTATAAATGTAACTGTTATCGATAAAACAAGTGTTACTAATGCTACACAAGTAAGTAATGGAGAATAATATACCATTAAACATGAACAACCTAGAATTGTTAATACACCAGAAACAAGTGATGTTAATGATTGAGATACAGCCATTGAAATATTGTCAATATCATTAGTCATTCTTGACATAATATCTCCATGAGGATGAGTATCAGTATATTTAATTGGGAATCTTACGATTCTTTCAAATAAATCATTTCTAAGTTTTCTAATCATTCCTGTAACTAAATGAGCAGAAATTAAACTTGATAAATATTGAAGAAGACAATATAAAATATATATAACACCAAGTAAAACAATAAATAATATAAAACTATTTAACTCAGGATTTCTTGTAAAACCTACACCAACTTCATAAGTTCCTAAAGATTTAATAATTCTTTCAATTACAACGTTTGTTGATAAAGTACATGCAGTAGATAAAATAACTACAATAATTAGTCCAATTAATAATTTCTTTGAATAACCAATATATTTCATTAATTGTTTTAAAGTTTTCTTTAAATCTTTTGGTTTTTCTTTTAAACCACCAAATCTACTACCAGGTCCTCTACCATTACCTTGCTTCATTTGTAATTCACGAAGGCGTTTTTCATCAATTTTTCTTCTAGTCATTATTCATCACCTTCTCTCTTTAGTTGTGAGTTATAAATATCTTGATATACTTCACAATTTGCAAGCAAGTTTTCATGTGTGTCAAATGCAACGATTTCTCCACCATCAAGTACAATAATCTTATCTGCATTTTTAGCTGTTGCAACACGTTGTGCTACTACAATTCTTGTTGTATCGTTAATATGTTCGCGCATTGCTTTATAAAGCTTAGCTTCAGTTACTAGGTCAAGTGCACTAGAAGCATCATCAAATATTAAAATCTCAGGTTTCTTTACAATTGCTCTTGCGATAGATAATCTTTGTTTTTGTCCACCAGAAAGCGAAGTTCCTTTTTCTTCAACATATTCATCAAAGCCATCTTTCTTTGACTCAATAAATTCACTAGCTTGTGCAATATCAGCAGCAAGTTTAATTTCTTCAAGAGTTGCATCAAGTTTACCCCAAGCAATGTTTTCTGCAATTGTTCCTGCAAATAATTCTGATTTTTGAAGTGCAATCGCAATTTTATTTCTTAAATCAACTTGTTTATATTCTTTAACATTCACACCATCTACTAAAACTTCACCGCTTGTTACATCATAAAATCTTGTAATTAAATTCACAAGTGTAGTTTTACCACTACCTGTAGAACCAACTATACAAATTGTCTCACCCTTATCAATTTTAAAACTTATATTTTCAAGTACATTTCCATGAGTATTAGGATAAGCAAATGAAACATTTTTAAATTCAACCGTACCAACCTCTGTTAAAGTATTGATATCTAAAGTTCCATCTACAATTTCAAGTGAACAATCAAGAACTTCATTAATACGTTTTGCTGAAGCTTGTGCTCTTGCGATATTTGAAATAATCATTCCAAATTGCATTAATGAAAAACAAATCATAACAATATATGTTATTGCTTGAGATGTTTCACCTAGCATAATCTCAGGTTCAGTACCATTATTAAAACCACCGAAAATTGAAATACCACCAATTGAATAAATAGCTATTTGTGCAAAATAAACGATTAACATAAATAAAGGCATTAACCACGCAAACAACTTATTTACATATAGTAAAAGATCTGCATGCTCACCATTAACTCGTTTAAATCTTAAATCTTCATAGTCTTCTTTACTAAATGCTTTAACAACTCTTGCACCTGTAACATTTTCATGAACGACAGTATTAACATTATCAAGTTTAGTTTGCATTACAGAAAACATTGGGAAAGTTTTTCTCATAAATAAAACCATAATAATGATTTCAACAGGAAGTGCAACAGCTAAAATTAGAGCAAATCTTAAATCAATTGATAATGTGAATACAATTCCTAGTGCAAACATTCCAAATGAACGTATAAACATTCTAATCATTTGAGCTATAAAGTTTTGCATTTGCGTAATATCATTAGTAACTCTTGTTACTAAAGATCCAGTTGAAAAATCATCAGTTTGATCATATGATAATTGCATAATTTTTTTAAACACTGCTTGTCTTAAATCATTGGCAAAATTACAACTTGCAATATTAGCAAATACACCACTTAAAAATCCACCTACAACACCGATAAATACAATCACAATCATCGTGATACCTATTGAAAGAATCTTATCTAAATCTTTTGATGGAATACCAAAGTCAATCATTTGTCTCATTTGACCAGTAAGCATCATATCCATCGATACTTCAATAATCATAAATATCGGAGCAAGTAATGCAGCCCACCAATATTTCTTTAAATAACGTAATAATTTTAACATTACTTTTTTACTCCTTTTCCTCTTTTAAATTACTTTTCATTAAATCTAAAACTTTTACAAAATGAGCTAAATCCTCATCACTAATGTTTTTAATCATTTTAGACTCAACTTTTTTAAAACATTCTTTAATCTTTTCATCAAGTTCAACACCCTTTTCTGTTAATACAACTATCGTTTTACGATTGTCATTATCGCTTGGTTTTCTAGTAATAAACCCGAGTGACTCCATTTGTTTAAGTGTTAAACTTACCGTTGGAGCTGCTAAATGATTTCTTTCTGCGATATCATTTTGCGGAAGCCCTTCTGGATGCCATGCAAGTGTCATAACAATGTGAGCATAAGTCGCATTAATATTATGTCTTGCAGCTTCTTCTTTGAATGCACATTTGAAAGTTTTATTCATATGGTTTAATATAGCACCATAAGGCATTTTTTCATCTTTCATATTACACCTCTAAATAGTTAGTTTTAAAACTAATTTATAATATTATACCATATTTTATATTAACTATACATTAATTCGCTTTAATTTTTTGTATCAATAAAATTGTATTTTTAAACTTTTTTTTGTATAATATAACTATGATTAATGAAGAACAATTCAAAGAATTGGTAGCTAAGAACTTAACTAACTACCGAAAAATTAATAATTTAACTCAACTCGATTTAGCTAATAAATTAAGTTATTCTGATAAAGCAATTTCAAAATGGGAAAGGGGCGAAAGTTTACCAGATTTATACACGTTAGGAAAAATTGCCGAATTATACGGAATAACAATTAATGACTTAGTTTATGAAAAACAAGAAATAATTAAACCTAAAACAATTAAGAAAACTAACCACTTATTTGTAACTCTATTATCAGGGATACTAGTTTGGTTTATCGCAACTTTAGCATTTGTTACATTTATGCTAATCCCATCTACATCAAACAACTCTAATTGGCTTGCATTTGTTGTTGCAATACCAGTATTTTTCATTGTTTTGACTGTCTTTGCTTGTTTATGGTATAAAAATGTATTTAGATGTATTTGCGTATCTGGAATTGTATGGGGTGTAGTTATTACACTACAAATTATATTATATTTAAACAATCTAAAGAACAATTCTTTAATTTATATTATTGCAGGAGTTTTCCAAATTCTTGTAATATTATGGTTTATTATGATTGCATACCAAAAGAAATCAAAAATAAAATAAGAGTCTGATTAAAATCAGACTCTCTTTTTTATAATATCAATAAAAATATTTTTTATTCAAAACGATCTTTTCCATGGAAGAATACCGCAATAAGTCCAGGACCTGTGTGTGAACCTATAATTGATCCAATATATGAATAAAAGATATCTTTAAATCCAAGTTCTTTTTTTACCATTTCCGCAAACTCAACTGCACTTTCTATTGCATTAGAATGAGATACATATAATGTTTGACTTTCTGGATTTATTACTTGTTCTTTTATAGCTTCAAGTAATTTTTTATATGTATTTGATTTACCATGACCTTTTGTATGAACAAGTAAATGCCCTGCATAGTCAAGTCGTAAAATTGGTTTTATACTTAAAACATTACCAAAAACTGATGCAATTTTAGTAACCCTTCCCCCACGTGCAAGATAAGTTAAAGTATTAGTTGTAAAATATGGATTGATGCCATGTTTTACACTTTCAATGTAATCAACAATTTCTTTTATACTTTTACCTTCATCGCGATATTTAGCTGCTTCTAAAACTAATATTCCATAACAAAGCGATGCACCTGTTGAATCAATAATGTATATTTCATGACCAGGATGTTTTTCTTCAATCATTTCTTTTGCGGTTACAAAATTATTATATGTTCCTGATATTCCACTTCCTAAACTAATGTGTACAATTGGTTTATTATATTTAATTAATTCTTTTAAGAAATCATATGCTTCTTGAATATTAACAGCAGATGTTTTAAAAGTTTTAGCTTCTTCTTCCATTCTTTTATAAAACTTCACAACATCTTTTTGTTCCATAGAATCACGAATAACATCTTCGCCGTCTATATAGTTCATTAAAAGTGGTATAACACCAATTTCCTTACAAGTTTCAAGTGATAAATCACATCCCGAATCTGTACTTATAATAAATGGTACTTCGTTTAAATCTTTCATAATAATTTTCTCCTTTTCTAAAATTAATCACATTAAAAATTATATACCTAGTAATTATAAAAGTCAATCTACACTGAAGTTTTTCACTCTCTTTCACAAATCCTTAAAAGTAGAATTAAAAAAAAGGACTCTACAAAAAGTAGAATCCTATTTTTGATACTTAATTTGGTTAATTTCTTCATTATATTCATAAGCATTTTCAGTTAGTTTATGAATTAACTCATCTAAATCAAGGTTTTCATATTCACATAAATCGACTAGACTTTTATATTTACTTCTTAAATATGTATTAAGAATCGATACAATTAAGTCAATGGGCATATTTAAACTAATCATTAAATTGCCTCTTTAATATTACATAACCATTCTTTTTCTTCAGCAGTTAAATAATCTTTTAAAGCTTCATAAACTCTTACATGATATGAATGGATATTTGTAATATCATCAGGTGATAAGATTGTTTTATCGATAGCTTCAATGTCATATGGTACAAGTGTTAAATCATCAAAGCATAAGAATTTTCCAAACTCATTTTCTACATATTTTTTACATACAACTAGATTTTCAATTCTAATACCAAATTCATTTTCTAAATATATCCCTGGTTCATTAGAAGTAATCATTCCTTCTTTAAATGGATATGCTGCGCGTGGAGTAGGACTAATATTTTGTGGTCCTTCATGAACATTTAAGAAACTTCCTACACCATGTCCTGTACCATGTTTATAGTTTAGTCCATGAGAATATAAATGTTTACGAGCAAGAATATCAAGTTGTGCACCAGTTGTTTCACTTCTAAAAATAGCTTTAGATAAATCTAAATGCCCTTTTAGAACAAGTGTATAATAAAGTCTTTCTTTTTCTGATAACTCTCCTAGAGATATTGTTCTTGTAATATCAGTAGTACCTTCTAAATATTGTCCACCAGAATCTACAAGTAAAAACGATTTAGGTAAAACTTCAATTTTAGATTCTTCTGTAGCAGAATAATGAATAATTGCACCATGTTCTTTATATCCAGCAATTGTTTCAAAACTAATTCCCATAAAATTTTCTTGTTGTCTTCTAAATTCTTCTAACTTTTCAGCAGCAGTAATTTCATCAATATAGATTTTACCAACATTTGTTTTTAACCAATAAATAAACTTAGTAACAGCAATACCATCTTTTAAATGTGCATAATATGAATTTTTAACTTCAGTTTCATTCTTTTCTGCTTTTAAAATCGTTGTATAATTTACTTCATTAATTACTTTTTTACAATTAATTAAAGAAGCTAGAGTATAGTTTAATTTATTCTTTTGATATACAAC
>JAZSIL010000112.1:0-3519 GCA_045533785.1 Bacilli bacterium | reverse complement strand
ATCTAATAAATATTCAACTTCACATTTTAATATTTTAGTATGAGGAACTAAATATGTGATATCTGGTAAACTAATACCTAATTCCTATTTTGAAATTGATTGTCTAGAAATAGCAAGTTTTTTGGCAATATCATCTTGACTCAAACCTGCTTTAGTTCTTAACTCTTTAAGAATAGATCCAAAATCATCTATACTTAATATTTAAAAACCTCTCTTTCATAAACATTTTTAATATACATGTTTATCAAACCTCCTTTCTTGTAGCAAAAAAAAGCACCTCTAATAAACTAGAAGTGCTTATAGTTTCTATATGCTTGCTACTGGATGCTATTCATCCATACCTGGAAAGGGTATTATTACTTCTAATTTATTATAAAACATATTATTCATAATAATCAACTCCTTTCATTGTTTAAGGTCTTTTTATACTAATATTATATATCAATCTTGATTAATTATCAACTTATTTATCTTTATTAACCGCACCAATTAGTTGCGATTCTTTTTATACACATTATTGCCATTATCTTCATCAATAATATTTGTTGTTATATATCCAATTGATCTATAAAACTTTTCTGCATCTTTGTTTGCTGTAAGGTATATTACATCTTTACTAATACTTTCAAATTTTTCAACTAACTTTCTTCCTATTCCTTGTAACCTATTTTCTTTACTTACATATAACTCCAATATAAAAGAACATTCTTCATTATTGTAGTTATAAAGTGTGTTTCCTAATAGGAATCCATCTATTTTATTATTATTTTCTGAAATTAAGAAATGCAGTGTTTCATACTTTTCTAGTTGCTTTTCAACATTATTAAGATATGATGTTGCACTATCATCATCAAGTATTTCATTTTCTATTTCTTCAAAATATAATTTGACTAACTCTATTAGCTGGTTGAATTGAACTTTTGTTAATGTTTTAATATCAAAAATCATAATACCATACCTCTTTAATATTATACATAATTCATTGAATAATCTCAATCGATGTATTTGCACCTATTAGTTGCGAACTATATATTCTCAAACGACAAAAGGCATAAAGCCTTTCATCTACATTAGTAGTTTTCAATTTCTCCATTAATGTATTTCCATACTTGTCTTTCCATTTCACTTAATATTTCTTGTCCTTCTATATACACATCATGATCTTTGATGTCTTCCGATAGCCCAAGTAATATCCATCTTAGTTCGTGAATAGTTCTTAGTCTTAATTCTGAATCCATAAGTCTATTCATCTTCTCTTTTTCTTTTCTTTTTTCTTCTTCACTTATAAGATTATTTTCCATCATCTGCTCCTTTCTTAAGTAGTTCAAGTAATTATGTACTAAAACTTGATTTAAGTCCAGACAAATGAGAAAGTAAAAAGCCAGCTAACCTATTGTTAGTTAACTAGCTTTTCATTATTTAATTATTTTAATCACTATTTTTGTAAATGATGTAAAAATAAGAAATTGTAACATTAGTAGATTGTTTATGATCATGACCATCAATTTTATCAATCAATAATCCAAATCGACTATTATTTAATTCGGTATGACCACGAGTATCTTCTCTAACAATTAACTTGCCATCTTCATCTTTTACTTTATATGATATTTTATAATTAAAGCTATAATTTATAACTTCTTTTCCAACATCTTTAACTGTTATTGTTCCACTAATCAAATCCAAGTAATTTGTTTCAGTAGATTGTTCAACAGTAAAATTAATATCAAAAAAATCATTTGGATTTACACCATATTTGGAAAAGTGAATTTCATATTTATTTGATGTGGAATATATAAGTTCTTTTGATGTTATATTTTGACTTATAGCATCATAATTATATTCATCACTAACTGTTACTCTATATATGTCAAATACAGCTTTATCTTCTTCTTTATAAAATTGAACTAGATATTTGTAATATCTATTATTTAAACCTGTTACAATTGTTGGTGTATCAAAACAATATAGTATTCCTTTTATACTAATTTCATCATGATATTGTTTTTTAAAATTAATTCTTAAACTATCCATAGTTATCTCATCCATAAATTTTGTATTAATCTCTGATGGATGTAAATCATATGGATAATCACTTGAACCAATAGTTTCAACAATTTTTTCATTTTTATTTATGTTAGTATTATAATAAATAAATTTTGCAACACCATTTACATCTTCACCTAAAGCTATATAACAAGCAAAGTATCTGTACATTCCCTGAATATCATGACCACCATTTTTTCCTGCAAATGATGTTAATGCTTTCTCTAGATTATCTGGATTTTTAATATTAGTAAATATTCCGTTACAAATATAATTACTATAACTAAAACCTTCAACGGGATCATAACTTTTTCTTGCATCTACGCCTGTATAATAAAATTTTTGAATATTATATTTTTCTTTTGCAACTTCAAGTACTTCTTGTTCAGAATATTCTACCATATCAGGAAATCTAGTACTCGTACCAAAACAAGAAGTAAGAATTATAGATAATATAAATAATATTATTATTGTAAAAAATCTTTTCAAATAGATTTACCTCCTATCATAGAATATATCTTCATCTATATTATACTATATGCAAAACCTTGATGTCAAATTATATAGATTTACCTATAGGTTCAAATCCCATCTACCGACTATTTTTCCAACTACCATAAAATACACTATATTCAAATCCCATTAATTGAAGAAAACTATAAATATCACTATATAATAAAAAAATTGCTCCAAATATGGAACAAAATCTTATAAATTAGGCTTAAAACCTACATATATCTACTATAAATCTGATGACTTATAGACACATACTAATGCCTAACTGCTACGATATCTATCTTTTATATAGGTGTGTGGGACGATAAGTCTTTTGCTTTACTATATAATTCTAATAAAATATCTATTGCTTTTTTAAGTTCATAGATGGCTTGTCCGATTTCTTCATTAGGATTATTTTCAAGATAGATTCGCATATCAATTAACTTATCTTTTATTAAATCTATTTCTTTTATTAAATTTTTTATTTCCTCTTGTGTCATTTTATATCTACCCCTTCTATTTATTTTTACATATAAGTTCTTTAATATTTACTAAACTATTAAAAGACAAAATGCACATTAATGATAATGATTCTTTATTTTCATTCCATAGTACGTATTTTTTATTATTCTTGAATAAATTACTATGAGCAAAAGAGTTTCTTAATCTTGTGAACAAAGCATCTAATTGACCAACATCATTTTTTATAAATATAATTAATTCCTTATTATTTTCAAATTGTTCTTTAAATTTTGTAAGTTCATTTTCGGTAATTCCGCCCTTTTTGATAAATATATAATTATCATTACCGACAATGTTTTTAATTTCTTTAATTATCTTTTTGTATTCTGAAGGTGATGAAATTCCATAATCACTAAATTTTTTAATACCTTTTGTACTACAGAAATATGGCTTCTTTCAAACATAAAAATGCAGTAATTCTTTTTCTTCATTTATGTTCTTATTCTTACAACT
>JAZSIL010000186.1:0-2409 GCA_045533785.1 Bacilli bacterium | reverse complement strand
GTTTATTTATTGCAGGATATATATCGTTAAATAAGAATAAATAATATAATTTGTCACTTTTTATTTTATTATTTGTTTTATATATGAAAAGATTTTAATAAACGGAGGTATATATAAGTGAAAAAAATAATTATAATTTTTACTGTAGTTTTATTGTTAAGTTGTTTGACATCATGTTTTACAGAATATGAAAAAGAAACATGGTTTAATGATGCTGATTTAAAAGATTTTTTGCTTGAAGATATGCCTTTACCAAATGAATCTTTAGAAAATTCGATACTATATACTGACAAATATGGATATCAAACATTTTATTATACTTCTACATATAAAGATGTAAATGAATATGTTAAAGCTGTTGTTAATTATTTACAGGGTAAACAAAATGTTTTTAATATTGCTTTAAGAGAAGGCCATGGTGGTTTAATTGGAGAAATTGTTCCATATGATAATTATGTGTTTGTGACCGAAGAAACTAAATTTGATGAAAGTGGATACACAATTGCGTATTCATTATCTCCTGATCTAAATTTAAGTGGTGGTTATTTGTATTCATTAGATAATCCAATCAAGATAAGTATTAGTTTTACAAGTGAAGACGTTTTGAAACCAGGATTTACTTATAATGCATATATATCAATAAAACAAGAAAGTTATCCTGCATGTGGTTTTGAAGATTATGAATCCTCGCTTGAAGAATAAAAAATAGGAGGTTTATATGAGTGATATTATCGCATATACATTGATTCTTTTAATAGGATTACTATTGTTAATCAAACCAGAGATATCATGGAAAATTACTCATCATTGGGATACTGTTGGTGGAGAGCCGAGTGATATGTATTTAAGATATTGTAGAATAGTAGGGGGACTCGCGGTAATAGTTAGCATTACGGCAATTATAGTGTTTGTAAGAAATAGCATTGTTGCAACTATTTGGTGCGAGTGTTTTAGATTAAATAGTTGATTATTAAAATAATTTAAGATATAATATTAGTAGAAAAGACCTTAAACATAGAAAGGAGTTGATTATTATGAATTATTTGTTTTATAATAAATTAGAAGTAATCATTTCCTTTAGTCTTTTGTCCTTTGTTATTTAGGATAATTGTTTTTGAGCATTTGAAATATATTAAGCACTTCTAGTTTATTAGAGGTGCTTTTTTTGTTGCTTAAAGAAAGGAGGTATTTGATTATTAGTTTTGGAACTAATCTAAAGACTTTAAGAGAAAAGAAAAATCTATCTCAAGAAAGTTTGGCAAGAATTTTAAATATTTCAAGACAATCAATATCTAAATGGGAACAAGGAATAAGTTATCCAAGCATTTTATATCTTATACCTTTAACTAAGATATTAGATTGTACATTAGAAGAATTATTGAAAGGTTTAAATTAAGAATTATTTTTGAAAGAAGGTGTTATAATGAATAAATATGAACAAGATATGCAAACGGCAAAACCTATATTTGAGAGTCTTGAACCCCTTGAATTACAAGGAAAAATCATTGATGAAATAACTTTATTAGAAGAAGCATTAATTAAGCATCCAGATAATATATGTTTGAAAAATAGACTTATGACTTTGTATCAATGTGCTTCATATAATGGAGTAGATGACGAATTATACACGAACAAGGCAGTTGAACTTGCGATAGAATTAAAAGAAACTGAACAATATAAATATAGTGCAATTCAAACACTTGCTTATCTTTATAGAAGACTTGATAAACAAGATGAAATAATTGATGATATTAGAAAATTACCAAGTGTATACGAGTCTAAAACATGGCTTTTACCATTTGCATTAAAAGGTGAAGCAAGAATTAGAGCTGTTCAAGCAAATTTTAAATTACTAGTTGATCTTTTTAATACATTATTAATGAGCACTGTTGGTAGAGAAGAAGTAGGTAAAAGAGATAAGATTTATTTAAAAGTAGTGGAATTTATAAACATTGTTTTTGAAGATCATGATTATGGAATTATCTATGCTCATGATATCCAAAACATTTATTTTAGATGTGCACAAGATCAAGCACAAATTTATAATAAAGAAAAAACAATTTATTATTTAAAAGAATCTGTAAAGTACGCTAAAATTTATGATGATTTAAGATTTAATAAAAAGGATACAAAAAATACATCATTCTTAATTGATAGGTTAAATGATTCATATAAAGATTATTCTTTTATGAGTGAAGAAACATTATGTGAATTGTTATTTGAACAGGTTACAGATAGAGATTCTGGATTTATGTTTGATTTTATAAAAGATGATCCTGAATTCATTTTATTTTTAAAAGATACGAATATTAAATAGAAAAATCCCCATTAATTCTAGTATAGATTAATGGGGATTTGTATAAATAGATTAAGATATTAGTTTTGAAAAAAAATACAAAATTCAGTACA
>JAZSIL010000230.1:0-6220 GCA_045533785.1 Bacilli bacterium | reverse complement strand
TCACAAGGTTTGCTAAATAATGCATTTTTATTCATGTCATATTTATTTAAATATATACATTAGTTTTTTTAAAAAAAGCAAATTTAGGATCTTGTGGAAAAAACAAATTAAACAAAAAATCTTACTTTGCATAAATAATGTAAAAAAAGACCCCAAGGTCTTTTTTTTTATATTGTCATATTTATCACTTATATTTTTCTAAAAGCACCTTTTATATTTGATCAATAACATCTTAATTAGCAATGATACTATTAAAAAAGTTTTTAAGTAAAATATTAATATTCTTAATATTTAGTACTATTTCCGCAAACAAAACACTTATAAATATCGTAACGCACACTAACTTTTTTATCATATCCAGGATGATAAATATTTGTCTCATATGAAGCAATAATATCTCCATATATATTTTTAACATTAGCAATATTCTTTTTTTCTGTCCAACCTTTAACATGTTTAGTAATCATTTCATAACCTGATCTGTTATGTGCAACTGTTCTATAATAAAAACATTTTTTACAAGTATTACATAACATATTAATGACCATGACAACATTAAGAAAGAAACATCCAATCAATGACATCATAATTTTTGATTGCGTCATGGTTACTTCATCACCACTGTTAACAAAGGTTCCTAATAATACAAAAAGTAAAATAGGAGTAGCAATACCAAATAAAACCGTAAAGAAATAATAGTATTTAACAGATTTATATTTATTAATGATTAGACATAAAATAAACATTACAATTGTTGTAATTAAATAAGTAGAGAAAATAAAGACATAACCCCCTGGTGTAGTAAATTGATCATTATTTACTTTATTATGTGATAAAGTTTTAGGATCAACTTCTTTCACAGTGAAGCAAATCAAAAAGTATAATCCCATTAATGCTAAACTTAAAATAATGAGTAATAACTGATTTATATAATTTTTATTTTCATATTTCATAACTAACCTCCAATATTTAACTTATTAATCATATTCTTATTAAGAATTATAGAATATATTTATGCTATAAAATATATCACATTTTTTAAGAAAAAGCAACTTTTAAATTTATATACTGTATAGAATTTAAATTAAAAATTATTTAAATAATATTAAAAACTTAACATGTTTAAATCAAAACTTGACAAATATTAATGTATATGTTATAATGCTTTCACATTTTTTAGAAGGGAGATTTTAATAATGAAAAAATGTACAACATTTAATGAGCTAATAAATGAAGTTTTCAACAAACTTACAGAATTAGGGTATAATCCTTACTTTTATGATGAATCTAAAATGCAATTAGATTGTGTCATTAATGAATCACTATTTTCAATTTATGGCGATGATGAAGATGAAACTACTTTAGGATTTGGTTTAATATTTGAAGCAAAAGAAATTCTAACACCTGAAGAAATAGGTGAAATTAAAAATCTATTTCTAAAGGAAGAATCACCTTTTGATAACCTTCTATTCGATTCAGAAATGTTTAATGATCTAGGTTTAAATTGCATTCATTTAGTATCAGAGTGTACTGTAGAAAACTTTACTAATTATCTACTAGATGATATCATTACTTCAATTAACAAAAATGATGGCATTGTTGAACTTATTAAAACAAAATCTTACCTAGCATAACAATGAAAAAAAAGACCCAAAAGGTCTTTTTTTACTTATTAAACTCTACTAATGATTTAAAGATTGAATTATTATTTATTAACTCATCATATGTGCCAAACTCAACAATTTTACCATTTTTCATAACAATAATTTCATCGAATTTATTTAATATTTCTTCATCTAGCTTATGAGTTATCATTATTTTAATTATGTTATCTATTTTTAATAAATTAATAATAATTAGTTCTGATGTTTCATTATCTAAGGCGCTTGTGGCTTCATCTAATAAAAGTAATTGAGATTTTTTAATTAATGCTCGTGCAATACTAACTCTTTGTTTTTCACCACCACTTAAATTACAACCATTTTCACCACAGCGATAATTTTTTCCTTTTTCTTTTATTAATTCTTTTAATCCAGCTTTATCAATTACCTCATCTAATAATTCTTCATTCACATTTGAATACATTGTTATATTATTAATAATTGAATCGTCAAAAACAAATACATTTTGTTCTACAAATGAAGTTATTTCAAACAAAGAATCTAACGATATTTCTTTTATATCCATTTCATTATAAAAAATATCACCTGTATAACAATTATTTCTACCTAGCAATAAATTCATAAATGTAGTTTTTCCAGAACCACTTGGGCCTACTACAGCATAAGATTTATTTATTTCAAATTTATGGGTAATATCATCTAAGATTACTTTGTCATCATACATAAATTTTAGGTTTTTAATTTTTATCTCACTAATTTTTTCAATCGGTAAACCATAGTTTTTCTCTTCTTCAATTTGAATCATTTCACTTATCTTTTTAAATAAAGGTTTACAAGCTAACCTTTTTGATAATGATGAAGGGATTTGCATCAGCGGATTAATAATGTAATTCATTAGCTGAACAAATAGTATTATTACAGATGGTGAAATATCATTTGTTTTTATTGAAAAATATGCACCAATAAAAAATACCCCAAATTGTGATGTGATACTTAATATTGTTTGAACCATTTCCATTTTCATTAATGTTTTAGTCTTACTCGCTTTTTTATTTTCCAATATGTCATTATTTTTAATAAATAATTCTTTTATTTTTTCTTCTGCTCTAAATACTTTAACAGTAGAAAAACCAATTAAATTATCTTTAATAAAATGCATAAAACTAGCATTAGAATTACTTATTTCTTTTTCATGATTAGTTAATTTTCCCCCTACAAGTAATACACCAACAAAAGGAAGTAGCGATAAAACAATTCCAAATAGTGTCAACAAAGGACTATAAAGTAACATAACTAATATTGTACATATAAATAACGAAATATTTGTTATTAGATCAAATGCCGAAAATAAATAATCTTCTTCTATTTTATGAACATCATTAGTTAGCGCAGAAATATATGTAGATGTATTATATTTACTAAAACTCATAATACTTTTTTCTAATATATGACTATAAAAACCACTCTTATATTGTGTGATTGCCTTTTTTTGATACTTTGGTCTTAAATATATAATAAGAAAATACATTATTAAACTTGACGCTAACAATACTAAAAACATTATTCCTTGTTCATATAAAGCTTCTATATCTTTAGAAGTTGCAATAGCTATTAATTTTTCTAACATCAATGAAATTATTATCATTACTGCAGTTTGCAATAACGATGTCATAACCAAAATAACAAAATTAACAATATTTCCCTTATAGATAAATGACTTAACAGACTTATTCAAAATCGTTTCCTCCCTAAACTGCTATATATAAAATTTTTCTAAAACAAATTATTATTGATATCTAATTAATTATATCCTTAATATTTTTTATATAACTTTACTAAGTTAAAGCTTTAAAAAATTATAAAATTTTTTTAAACATCCTCGCTAATTACCAAATTATCACAATATAATAATATTTTATCAGCAACAATTCTTACTTCATCAATATCCTCTAACAATGCAGTAAAATTATCATTATATCTAGTTTCTACTTCCCACGAATTTATTAAGGAAGCAAGTGTTCTAAGATTATTTTCACACGGAATAAATTGATTAAGTTTTTTCAACTTATTAATTTGTGCTCTTATATCATGGTTTTCCGTATACGCTTCACCTGCCATTTCAACTAAGTATTTCAAGCAAAATTCTATTGTTTGTTGTAAGTTAAAACAACATTCATCAATATAAGCATCATCAATCGATATATTATTATAACTACATTCAGCGCTAAATCTTTTTGCTTTCGCTCTAGCTAATAATTTACTCATAAATAATTACCCCCCTAGTATAAATATTATAAAATAACTGTGATAACTCATCAATTGTATTTAACCACACGATATCAGCATTATAATTAGTAATTTTCCCAATAGATTCAGAAATATTATTTTGTGTATTTCTATTAAAATATTCATCCTTTATTTTTATTGCAATATCAATATCACTATTGATATTGCATCTGATGTTAACAGAACTTCCAAAAACTATTACTTTTTCAACCTCTTCATGATTTTTTATTTTATTATATATTTCGTTAACTTTTTTTTGCATTAAAGGATGAATTCTATTACATTCATAATTGTCATTGTTAATAATGATTGGAAAATAAAATTTTTTTTCTTTATTTTTTTCCCATGAATCAGAAAGGATAATTTTATCATCTTTAAATAATCCAAGTAACGACTCAATAGTTAAATTTAAACTATCAGCTAACCCTTGAATTGTTTTAACTTTACAATCATTAATGTTCTTTTTACCATTTACAAGCTCATTAACTGTTGTGTAAGGTACATCTGACATTTCTGATAATTTATAAACTGAAATCTTTTTTTCTTGTAAATAACTTTTAAACATACTATCACCATAAATATTATATCATAATAAAATATAACTGTCAACAGTTATATTTTAACCGCTATTAAAAATTTATATATTGTATAAAAACTTGATACATAAATATCAAGTTTTATTCACTATTAAATTTATATTTATAAAGACACAAATGCACCAAATCATACAAAATACTTTGCGGCAAATATGGTAGTGCTCCCGATGTATTATAATGCAATTCTTGCATAATTCTGATAATTTTTAGCCTTTACATAGTTTTAGAATCAAGCTATTTATTGCCACTATAAAATATTTTAGAGTATTTTCCTTTTATTATGAAGTAAGGACATTAACTATATCTTTATTAATGAATTCTTTAGTTTTTCTATCAATGATTACAAAATCATGAGAATCATCAAAAACTAAAATTCCTATATTTTTCTTTTTAGTTTGCTTTCTATAATATTTATAATACTCATTCATCTCTGAAATACTATTTCGATCAGCCACACCAAATTCTCCTATTATCACAGGTAACTTTGTTCTTTTCATAAACTTACTTATCATATTAAAAATATCATTTAAACTTCTTTTATCTTTTTTACTTCCCCATTCATATACAAAATCTGTACTTCCTAAATTAATTTCATTAAATGTAAAATTAACAGGATGATATATATGACATTCTACTAATAAATGATTAAATGTTGAATCATTTGGCATCTTAAAACTATTCAAAATATCATTATTAACTGAAGCTGCATAAGTAGTTAAAATTAGGTTTCTCCATTTATTGTTACCACCAGTTGACCTAATTGTATCAACAAATACTTGATATAAATAGTTCATATTTTCTAAAACTATTCCATTAGATATCATCCAATCACCAGAAGAATTTCTTAACTCATTAAAAGGTGAAAATAGAAGTCTATCATCGTAGTCTTTAAATAAAGTAGCAACTTGTACCCATAAAGAGATAAATCTATTAAAACCTTCATTATTTAAGTTATCAGCAAATAGTCCATATGTTTCAACAATATCAATTAAACAATAAACATCTGTTTCCATACAATAGTCTACAATTTCTTTTAATCTATCTAGCCATAAGCTATCTATTGTTCCTTCATTACTTAAATGATTATATACATCAAATGAAATTCTAATTGCATTAAATCCTTTATTTTTAAGTGCTTGGATTAATGCCTTATCTGTTTTTGTTTCACACCAAAAAGTTTCATAAAAATTAACTTTATCTTTTGTATTATACTCGTAAAATTTTTTTATATTTATTTTTATTTCAATTTCATGATAAATAATTTTCTCTATATTTTCTACTTCAATAAATGCTTTACCATTATTTACTTCTGTTTCATAACTTTTATTACAATAAATGACATTGTTATCTATTAACAATTCATCTAGAGTCCAATAAAGAATTCCATCTAAATTTGAATACGGAATATTAAATTCTATTTTGAAATTGTCACAAATTTCATTTTCAATTAAAAACACATTAGTTTCTTTAGATTTAAACTCTTCTGACTTTTGGTTATTAACAATAATATTATATGTTATGATTTCTGGATAATTGATGCTTGCAGAAAGGGACATTCCTAGATTCCACCCAATATTTAAGTTTTGGTTAAAATCCCATGCACTTTCCATATGATTTTCTTCCATTAACATTTGTTTGTTTACAGTTATTGGTTTTTTACCTATAAAGAAAAAAATAATTATTGTGAATACTAATATAAATAAAATAATAATAGAT
>JAZSIL010000155.1:0-3907 GCA_045533785.1 Bacilli bacterium | reverse complement strand
TTGTATATTCTACTGATTATCAAAAACTGATTGAAATTAATAATCAAATAGAAGAATTAGAAGTACTACTTCTTGAAAAATTAGAACGTTGGGAATATTTAAATAATTTAAATGAACAAATTATTGAATATCGAAACAATAAGTTTAAATAAAAATTTATATATAATAAAGGAAAGATAATATGGAAAAATATGTAAATGAGTTATTAAATTTTATAGAAAGTTCTCCATCTGTTTATCATAATATTCATTTAATTAGAGCAATCCTAAATAACTTTAAATTTGTAGAACTTAATGAAAATGAAAAATGGGTTCTTGAACCAAATAAATCTTATTATGTAGTTCGTGGTGGAGCATCAATTATTGCGTTTAAAGTTCCAAATGTACAAAACGGATTCCACATTGTCGCAAGTCATAACGATTCACCAAGCTTTAAAATAAAGCCAAATGGTGAACTAAATGTGGGAAGTTTTAAAAAATTAAATACTGAACCTTATGGTGGAATGTTACTAAGCACTTGGTTTGATAGACCTTTAGGTGTTGCGGGAAGAGTATTTGTAAAAACTAAAGATGGAGTAGATACAAGGCTAGTAAACTTATCCGGACATAGTATTGTTATTCCGAGCCTTGCTGCTCATTTAAAAGGCGGAAGTTTAGAACTAAATCCTCAAAATGATTTACTTCCTGTTATTGGATTATCATATGAAGATAATACTTTTATGAATCAATTAGAAAAGTGTTCTGTCTTTTCTCTTGATGAAAAAATAATTTCACATGATTTATATTTATATAATAAGGAAAAAGGATGTGTAGCAGGACTTAATAATGAATTAATTATGTCCCCTAAACTTGATGATTTAGAATGTGTTTTCTCTTCGCTTGAAGCTTTCTTAGAAGCTAAACCAGAAAATAACATCACTGTTTGTGCGATTTTTAACAATGAAGAAGTTGGTAGTGGATCTAATCATGCTGCTGGATCTACTTTCTTAACTGATGTTTTAGAAAGAATTTGTAATAGTTTAGATTTAGATAAATACTTAATGTATGCAAATTCAATGTTAGTATCTGCAGATAATGCTCATGCGGTTCATCCTGCTCATCCTGAAAAAAGCGATCCAACAAATAATGTTCATATGAATAAAGGTGTAGTAATCAAATATCATTCGGCATTTAGTTATACAACTGAGGGAAACTCTGCAAGTATTTTTAAAGCAATTTGTGATAAAGCTTTAGTTAAATATCAAGACTATACTAATAGAAGTGACTTACGAGGAGGTTCGACACTCGGAAGAATTCAATTGGAAAAACTTTCAATAAAAGCACTTGATATTGGTCTTGCACAACTTGCAATGCATTCTTCAAATGAAATTGCTGGCGCAAAAGATATTAAAGACATGGTTCTTGCATTAAAAGAATTTTATGAAACAACAATTGAAGTTAAAAATTCAAGTTTTATAATTAAATAATAAAAGAAAGAGAAAGGATAAAAATATGAAAAAATTTCGAATTTTTGGTATGTTAATGTTAGTTTTATTATTATCTCTTACTGCATGTAAAAGAAATAATAATAATTCTCACGAGCATAGCTTCCAAGACGGAAAATGCGAATGTGGCGAAATAGATGAAACTTACGTACCCCCACACGTACATAACTTTGTAGAAGGCAAGTGCGAATGTGGTGAGACTGATCCAAATTACGAGCCTCCACACGTACATAACTTTGTAGAAGGCAAATGCGAATGTGGTGAGACTGATCCAAATTATGTACCTCCACATGTACATAACTTTGTAGATGGCATTTGTGAATGTGGCGAAGTAGATGAAACCTACGTACCACCTATTGTTGGAACGTCTCTTGAAGAAGTAGCAAATTGGATTATTGAAAGCTATTCAGATAATTTATTGATTGATCAAGGTGTTGATCCTCTTCCAACTCACTATCAAGATAAAGATGTAACAATTACATGGGAATCTTCTATGCCTAATCGTGTTGATAATACTGGTAAAATTATTGTTCGTAATACAAAGAAAATTACTGATGTTATTCTAACTTATACTATTGTTAATGAAGCTGAAGAAACATTATCTGGTGAATTATTATTTAAATTATATCCACGTACATTCGATTATATGAAGAGTCAATTTGAAGGTCAATTCCCTTCTCGTCTTCAAGAAGATATGTCAGATTACTTAGAAACAGAATTTAATGATTATTTCACTATTACATGGAGTTCATCTGATGAAAGTGTATTTACAAATAGTGGTGAATATATCAAACCATTAATCGATACTCCTGTTGTTATTTCTTATAGAATTGAAGTAGATGAAAATCACTTTGTTGAAGATGCTTTTGAAATGTTAGTTTTAGGTGCTTCTGATGATGAAAAACTTGATATTGTCGCTGCATGGTTACAAAATGATATTATTCCTGATTTAAATATTTCATCTGATATATTACTTCCAACATCTCATCCGGATCATGGAACTGAAATTGTATGGTCTTCAAGCAATGAAAGAGTTGTCGCTTTAGATGGGAAAGTAAATCAATATGTATTTGATCGTTATATCGATTTACAAGCATTTATATACTCTGGTGATATGATTAAGAGTGTAACATTCTGGTTAAAAGTTAAAGCACTTGATACTACAAAAATGTCTGAAGAAGAAGTACTTAATAATTTCTTAAGTGCAATCGCTGAAGATGAATTAAAACGAGTTACATTTGATGAATATACAAATATTTCTCAAACATTTAATGCGTTATTCTTCTTTGATAACAAATGGGAAGATCGAATAGATTATATCATTCCTGAAGGGATGGGTAATCGTCCTGGAACAATTATGAAGAGCGTTGAATTTATCGTATGTCATGACACTGCAAATAACAACGCTGGATCTTATGGACATGCTGGATATGTGCAAGGTGGTGGCGGCGGAACAAGCTGGCATTATAGTTGTGGTAGTGATGCAATTTTACATCATTTACCTGATAATGAAGTAGCATACCATGCAGGTGATGATACAAAATATGGATATAAACTATATGATACTGGTGTTAAAGCAACAGTTGAAAGACCTAACCTTACACTTGATTCTGAAGGATATTTCTGCTTCAACGGTGTTAGAAGCATTTTAAAGAAACCTGCAGATGCTCCTGCTAATGCAAATATTACTCCTAGTGGACTTTATTTTGAAATTGGCGAAAATGGAAATTATTGGTTAAATGAAAACTGGTGGAGTTCTACATATAAATATATTAGTAATCATGGTGGAAACCTAAACTCAATTGGTATTGAAAGTATGGTTGAAGCTGGAAGTGATTATATGAAAACATATCGTAACTTTGCAGATTTAGTTGCACACTTATTAATAGAAAATGATTTAGATGTCTTACGCGTAATGCAACATAACAATATGTCAGGTAAAGATTGTCCTGCTGCAATTCGTGATCAAGGATACTGGCAACATTTTAGAGATTTAATTTCTTTAGAAAAATTCGGTATGGAAAACTTTAAAGGTTTAACATTTGAATGGAAGAGTAATACTGATATTCTTTCTGATGATGGATATATTGCTAAAGTTTTAAATGGCGTAACAGAAGTTAAATATTCAGTAGTTGTAAAACGAGGAGATAAAGTAGTTGTTGCAAATGAATATTCTACTAAACTAATTGATGATTAAAAAAAGTAATGTAGGCATGATTTATAATGCCTACATTTTACTTTTATATGGGTGTATCTATTTACTAACGTAAATTAGTTAACGTATGTTTTTTATAAAAAATAATAGTATAATATATATAGGTGATAAAATGTAAAAGACAATGATAATGAAAATCTTACAACCAAAAAAGATTAAATATAATGCTCATTATTATGATCCTATTAAACTTGATGCAGTATATGTTG
>JAZSIL010000218.1:0-2637 GCA_045533785.1 Bacilli bacterium | reverse complement strand
TACTATTATTTAATGTTATTTTATTATCTAATTTAGCTATAGTATATGCTGTTATACCAGTTAAATCTTGAGCGTGATTTGATTGTCTTAATGCAAGTCGTTTATCCCAATATGTGTCATAAGTTAAAACATTTTGTGCTGTAATTGTAGTTTCAGATTCGGTACTAGATACATTTAATTCTATAATATCCTCAATATCATCTATAGCTTGATTATCTAATTTTGTATATAAAACTATATTTTCATTTTCAATTGTAAAATTTTGAGGGTCGGTTAATTGTTTATTATTTATATTTAATGTATTATTAACATCTACATTTTCAACGTTTAATTCAACATTTATTTTATTTAAAATGTCTTCATCGATTTCTGGATTAGAATTTGTTTCTTCATAATTTGCAATATATTCTTTATCTTTATAATAAGTTATATTACCTACATTGAATAATTCATAATTAACTTTAAGTAAATCATCTATATTTATTTCCTCAATATCATTTTCATCATAAGTAAAATTTATATCCTTTCTTGAAAAATCAAAAGTTTTCCAACTTCTTGCAACAGTAGAATCATTATTAGTAAGAATAAATCCTAATTGAAATGCTTCAAATTTATTAGCGTTTGGAAATAAATGTTCTATTATAAATTTAAAACTTTTAGAAGAATCTTTATGTATATCTATATATCTTATACTACCTTGAACCGTAACATCTTGTTGATTAACACCAGCATATAAATCACCACTACAAGGATACCATGGAGTATAAAAATCATCTCTTATTTTATATCTAATAAAAAATTGATAAACTCCATTCGGTATAGTAGCAGAATAATATCCATTTAAACGTAAATTAGAAATAAATATATTCGGCGTTTGAGTGTAAATGCTTTCATCATCATCTTCTTTACATTTTGACAAATTTATATGTTTTATAGGAACATTTATATCATTCCCATATTCACAAATAGTCAAAATAATTTCTCCTGTATTATTCATTGTAGCAAGTCCATGAATATTACCACCAGAATAACTCCAATTACATTTTATTTTAGTTTCAGAGCCATCGATTTCATTGTATTCATAAATTGTTGGATTGGCTGTAGTTTCAACTGTAGTTTCACCTGTAGTTTCATCTGTAGTTTCATTTGTAATTTTATCTATTTTAAATAAATAAACTATATTGTTTAATCCTACAATATATCCTAATAAACCTTTTTTAAAATTCACACCATCAACAGTATCTATATAACCAGTATTTTTTTCTTCAACACTGTCGTCAACTCCTATACTTCCATCTTTAAGTAGTTTTATATTTTTTGCATATATCATACTACCATTTTCAATTAATTGAGGAGTTTTATTTAAATTTAATTTTGGTACAATCTTACTCATATCTTATCGTCTTGGGTCAAAAGTACTATTATAAAAGAAATTTCTCCAACCATCAGTATTTTTCATCATATCAGATTTTACAGAAGTAATAGCTTTAGCACGTAAAGTATTCCATTGTGTATAAGGATTTAATACTGGATTTGGAGAAGTTAAACTATATACTTGATGTTTACTACCTCTACTTAAATATTTAAATAGAATATACCAAGCTAAAGCTTCAATTAAAAGTCCATTATCATATATATAAGGAACCTCACAATCAAAATAATCATCATGATATGTAGCTACATCAAAAAGTTCTATTGTTATTTTGTCTGTATCGAAACTAAGTTCTATATTCCTACCATCTAATATATAATAACGTTGTGTGTTATCTACAACATTTACTATTTCTAATGTATCTGCCGCACTTGTAGAATTAGGTTTATAAACACCAATTTCAGAAACAGGAAATTTATTACCTATTTCTGAACAATTACATTCATGATAATGTTTATAATCTGGAATCTCACAACCTTTATCATCAAATACTTTAAGTTCTTTAGCTGTAATTTCACAAGGATATGTTGCAATCCTATCAGATACTTCTAGAACTTTACGTTTACGTTCTAAAGGTAAACATTTCATTTGAGAAAGAGCATCGATAACCCACGCACCAACACGAGGAATCCAATCACTTTCGCTTATATTAAAATCATTATCGACTTTACCTATTAATCTTTGGAGAGTTACTTGGTTTTTGATCTTCATTTCTTATAAATTTAGTATATAATATTTTATCTATTTTTAAACATAAATCTAGTTTATGTCGAATATCTGTATCTAATTTACAAATTTCACGTTTATCGTTATTACATAATTTTATTAATTCTTCATCACTTTTTCCTCTTATAGACCTTCCATTATAATTAGATACTGTAAACTTTAATTTATCTGCATCTTTTAATGTACAATGAATTAATGGAATCTCATAAACATATTCTACATTTTGATATACTCTGCCATCAACTCCATCATATTCTATACCATTAGCTGCACACCATTCAGCTTCATCTTTATCGTATAATCTTTTTCCTTCTGCTAGAAGTTTAGCCTTATTTTCTTTAGTAGCTTTATAATCTATTTTAGGTTTAGTTTTCTTTACATGACATCTATTTATACAAACCCAACCTATTCTATTATCAAAAACATATCCATATCCATCACATATCATTTTTTCATGAACTTTATTATAATATGTTTTT
>JAZSIL010000099.1:0-6456 GCA_045533785.1 Bacilli bacterium | reverse complement strand
CAACTCCTTGGCTCACAGAACGACATGGCTACGATCCGACTTTGGAAAAAGCATCTTGGTTGCATATGTATAAACATTTCTTTCAACGCTTGTGTAAAAACAAAAAGACCTTTTGCAAGGTCTTCTCTTTTTTTATAATTAATTCGTTATACTATTCTTTAACGAATGGTAATAACGCCATATGACGTGCTCTTTTGATTGCAATAGCTAATTCTCTTTGGTAAATAGCTTTTGTACCTGTAACACGACGAGGTAAGATTTTACCGCGATCTGAAATAAATTTCTTTAATAAATCAGCATCTTTCCAGTCAATCTTTTCAATCTTGTTTTCAGTAAAGTAGCACACCTTTTTACGTTTCTTAAAAGTTGCCATATTTTCCTCCTAAAATGGTAAGTCATCATCAGAAATGTCGAATTGTTGTTCTACGTCAGTAAAGCTGCTTGGTTCTTCTTTTTGAACTGGTGCAGGTTGTACTGGAGCTGGTTTAACAGGCTCTGGACGTCTTGGAGCAACATATCCATTTCTTGGACTTGAATTTTGTTCAGGTTGATTGTAACTTCCATCATAAGAACTATAATCATTATATCCGCCAGGTTGTTGATTACTGCTTCTACTTTCTAAGAAAGTAATAGCATCGCAAATAACTTCTGTTGCAGTACGATTACTACCATCTTGAGCTTGGTAAGTTCTTGTTTGAAGTTTACCTTCAACACCAATTAACCCGCCTTTTTTAATAAAACGAGCTAAGTTTTCTGCTTGCTTATTAAAAGCAACGCAATTAATAAAATCTGCTACTCTTTCACCTTGTGCATTTGCAAATTGACGATTAACGGCAATTGAAAACGCAGTGAAAGACACACCACTTGGTGATGTTCTAAGTTCAGGATCTCTTGTGATTCTGCCTACTAGCATAACTCGGTTCATATAATTACCTCCTATAATGCGATAACGATATGGCGAATAACTGTTTCTTTAATGTTTGCAACACGGTCGAATTCTTTAACAGCTTCTGGTGTAGCTTCAACATTTAATAAAACATAATAACCTTTAGTTTCACCATCGATTTCGTAAGCTAGTTCTCTTAAGCCCCATTCTTTAACTTCAGAAACAACAGATGCACATTTAACGAAAACTTGATTGATTTCTTCAATAATGCTCTTCTTACCTTCTTCATCAACATTTGGGCGAATGATATACATAACTTCGTACTTTTTCATTCTTTCCACCTCCTTCTGGTCTATTAGGCTTTTTATCTTATAAAAAGCAAGGAATAGTAATCATTTCATTACTATGCTGATATATTATATCATATTTTAAATATTTTGTAAAGCGATATAGACTTATATCTCATATATTTTAATAAAATTATAAGTTAAAATATCACCTGTCAATTGACAGGTGATATAGTTTTATTTAATTATACTTTTATTCAAAAGTAATAGCATAATCTAAGTCATCATATAAATTTACAGGAACAAAACTTAAACGAATATTATATTCACTAGGTTCATATCCTAACTCTTTTGCAAGTTTTTCAACTTGTGTTTTAGAGATTGATACATATCTTCCATATGGTAAATCTTCAAAATCAACACCTAATACTAAAATTTCATCTTCATTAGGGTTTGCAGGATTCTTAAGAATTAAAGTTACATTTAATACATATTCAATTTCTCTTGGATTGAAATAACCAACAATTAAAGTATCAGGATTACTATCAATACTACTTGCATCTTCTAAAATGATTGAACCGTTTGCACCATTAGTATTTTTAATACCACATTCAAGACATTCGTACATTTCAAGTGCATGATTCCAAATAAAATCATGACCATGTGGATACAATACCTCTTGTTCTCCTTCATTACCACAAATGTCGCATTTTCTTTTTTCAATACCATCTTGTGTACAAGTATTATCTTTAATAACAGTCCAACTATAATCACAATAATAGTTTTGATTAACACTAGATTCACCGTCAGAATTAGTATATCTATATGTTTGAAGACATACTGGGTCAAAACTATATGAATAAGAATATTGATACCAATCAGGTCTTAAAGGATCCAAGTTTTCATATCTTTCTAAAACAATTTTTTCAAAAGTTTTACCATTATGAGTAAATTCTTGATATTGGAAAATTTTTTTTGCACTACAATGAATACAATTTTCAACATATTGATTTCCAACTTTATTTGTTTCCCAATTATGTTGAATACTCTTTCCATTACAAAGAATAATTACTTTTTTAGCATCACCAATTTTTGTAGCACTATGACCAAGATATAATGCAGTATAGCTATTTTTAATACAAGGGTTTACAGAATCTTGTTCATAATACTCAATTCTTGTATAACGGAAACCACATGCAGGACTAGTAACAGCACAAATATATGTGTCAGCCCATGAAACACTCTTATCTCCAAATAATGTTTCAAAATCTTCATATGCATAACTGTTGTTATCATAATCAAAATCACATGTTCCTTCAAATCTAAAATATGAACTTTCACTACATGCACATGAATCAATCACAAAATATCCTTCACAAGTTGCACCAAAATCAGTTAAATCATAATATGTTTCAACTCTATAATGGTTATTACCGTATCCTTCTAATGATAAATCGCAATCATGACATTTTAGAACATAATCATATCCATCTTCACATGAAGCACCATGTAATTTAAGATCATCATAGTAGAATGAATGGTATTTTCTTTGGAATTCAACTTCTTGAACTTGACATAAAGAACAAATTTTATATACAATTGTATACTCACCACATTTACTAGCTTCAGTTTCTTTTGTTACAATCCACTTATGATTAATATCATTCCATACGCCATCAGAATAATCATTCTTTGATTCATTAGTAACGATATTATAATAAAGATCAAAATTACTAACATTAGTAGATTTATTTTGTTCTAATATATTTTCTTCATAAACTACTTCGCCATTTGCATCTTCAGTATAAATAATTTCTTTTAAAATTTCAGATTTTGCGATTGCAATTTCAAAGTTTACACTATACCAATTATTACATTCTTTATAAAATTGTATTTGTAAAGCATCATAAACATCTTTTGCATAAATTTCATAAATTGTTTCGTAAACAGTTATACTACCTAAACTACTATCAGGGAAAGCAGGTTTTTGATTATTAGTCCTAATAACTGCTTTTTCTAATACATCACCATTATATACAAATTCAATTTTATAACCAAATTGTTCTGGGTATCTATCTTTAATTAAAGTTTCGATATCCATATTTAGGATAATATCATTATATAGTTGATCAACTTCAGCTTTTACGTTAGATGAAATTTGATATGAAGGTATATTAAATAATAATTCTAATCCACAACAAGCTTTAAATCCTTCAGGTAATGATCCATTGTTTTCATCATTTTGTTCTAAATTGAAATCAAAACTAAATTTTTCTAAATTAAAGTACTTATCAATATTTAAATTAACAGTTAATGATGAACTAACTAATGAAATATAATCAGCAATTAAAGTAAGCATTGCAGATGCATCTTCAAGTGGAATTAAGTCAACAATTTTTGCTTGTTTAAATGCTTCTAACATTTCATTTACATTATTTTTAAATTCTTCTGCATCTAATTTGAAATAGTTTTCAATTAATTGTTTAACACTAATTTCTAAAATTTCAGGACTATTAATAAATTCAATGATATTAAATTCAGGATCATCCATCATTCCGCCAATAATCATATTTAATGAAACTTCTTCAGTTTCTAAAGCATATTGTAATAATCCATCAATAATTTTTACTGCTTCTGTTAAAACGAATCCTTTTGATTCAACAAATTTAATTAATTTACCAACATTAAATTGTAGAACTAAATCAAAATTTTCTAATACTTTAGTACCAAAAATATCAACTAAAATATCATAAACATAATTGCTTGTTAAATAATTATATAGTTCACTTAATGCATTAGTATTAACATTAATTTGGTAACCTGAATTTGTTTCATTTAAAGTAAGAAGTTTTTCAATAAGCTTTTTACCAAATTTTTCAATTTCTTCAATATCTAGATTTTCGATGAATGGAACTACATTTTCTTCACACCAAGAAATTAAATCTTTTAAGTATTGTTCAACCTCTTCAAAACTTGCAAAATCTTTACCTGTTGTTCCATTTAATGCAGCAAGTAATGAATCAAAAGTAATTTCATTTGAATCTTCTTCCATGCTTTCAAATGCACCCATAGATGAAAGAGCTAAGTTTGCTATATCAACTTTAATATAATTATCATTATCACTTAAAACGCCATTAGTTTCTTGTACACTAATTCCATAAAATATACCATCATACAAATAAGCTTTTATTGACATTTTTTCAGATACATTATCACGCTTTAAATTTACAATAATATTTCCACTACCAACTAGTTTATTATTACTGTCTAATCCTAAATACATTTCAGCTATTTCAAATGTAAGATTACCAGCTGAATAAGTATATGATGAATTAATTATATGACGATTTTCAACTACTGTAGCTTCAAAATTAGTAATCTTTATTACAATATTATTGAAGTCAAAATTATCTAATGCTTTATTTAATACATCACTAACAGTTAAATCACCAACAATTTCATCTAATTTTGGTAAAACATCTTGTTTAGTTGCACCACATTCTGAACATTCATATTTTATAAAACCTTCTTTTTCAGTAGTAGCTTCAACTCTTTCTACTTCTTCATAACTATGACTTAAAGTTGGAATAACTTCAACAAATGAGAACTTACATGTTTCACATGTATGAGTAATACTACCTTCTTTTGCACAAGTTGCTTCAACAGTTACAGTTTTATAATCATGTCCAAATGCCTTAGTAACTTCTTTTGTAGACTCACCACAACGTTGACAAACATTTAAAACATAACCATCTTTTGTACATGTAGGATCTGCTTTAAGTTCAACATGAATATGGCCATAAAGAGCACATCTTTCTTTTGGAGTAAGTCTTGTTACAGTATAATACGAGAAGTGGTTTGTTTTAAAAGTAACAAAACCATTTGCATAAGTAGCTTCAATTGCTTGAATTGAACCATCATTTGCTACGTACCAAATAGCAATATTTTCTGGGTTTTCACCAGGAGCTAAAGTATATGGAATTGTAATTGTAACGAAACCATTAAATTCTGCTACTACATCTTCACCTTGTTTCATAGTAAAATTATAAATTGTACTATCACCAATTTGTGATTTTTGTTCTTCAGTTAGTGATTCCATTAGAGATTCTTTTGTATCATTATCTAATACATCAGCACCAAGAGTTACATCAGAATTTTCTAAGCCATCAAGTGTTTCACTATCAAGTGCAATTTCAGCATTTTTTAATTCTACACTATTACCATTTAAGTTTTCTTTTGAAACTTCTGTAGATACTTCTTCTTTAGCAACAATAGTTGTTTTAGAATGTCCACAACCATTAGTACATGTATATTTAGTAACAACACCTTCTACAACACCTTCGTCATAACTATGTGCATGAGGTGCAGTGTATTCTTCTTCTTTTGTATAATTACATCCAACTTCAGTACAATATTGTTCTTTAATACCGGCATCAACACAAGTTGCTTCACTAGTTACTCTAACATCAAGTGTATGTTTAAATACTGATTCTTCTTTTTGAATATTTTGTTCGCAATTTGGACAATATCCTTCATATGTTTGGATATATTCACAAGTAGTTCCCTCTTTTTTTAGTTCAGAAACTTTTGCCCAAGATGAAACGTTATGACCAGTTGATAAGCTAACAACTTCTTTATGTTCTTCCCCACAGCCATCACATTTTAAAACTTTATATCCATCATTTTCACAATCAGCATCTTTATGTTCAATTTCAACAAAATTATGACCACCAGTGCTATTTACAACAATAGTATCTTTTTGATTACAGCCATCATAATCACATGTAGCAGTTTTTGTATAAGTAATACAAATAGCTTCTTTACCATCTACTACATAATTAGTAAAACTATGTCCAACTTTTTCAATAGTTTGACTGTCTTTTTCTTCACATTTAGTACATGCACGTTCTTTTAGCCCTTCAGCCATACATGTAGGAGCAGTGACTTCTTGCCATTCTCCCCATGCATGGTCGCATTCTTTTTTGCAACCTTTTTTACATCCTTTACAAGAAGCTGCTAATAAACAGCATAAAACTAAAGCAAAAATTGAACAAATAATTAATCTTCTATTATTTTTCATTTTTTCCTCCTCATATCATATGAAATAATAATTCATATATATTAATTAAAGGTAACGCACCATCATTAACTGATAAAACATTAATTATTGCCTCAAACGCAAAAGTTGGCAGTATTGTCGAAGATGAATTTGATGATCGTAATCTTGCAAACGCATTAAAACATAATTTTCCAAATCATAATGTTTTAAAATATGAACCGACT
>JAZSIL010000211.1:0-3787 GCA_045533785.1 Bacilli bacterium | reverse complement strand
GATATTTAATCTAGAATTAAACATTATCTAATGGTGTTATGGTAAATAGCTAATAAATAGAATATTCTTAGTTTGTTCATAGTTTAATATAAAATAAGCATAACGTATGCTTATTTTTTTAATATTATTTGTTTTAAGAGTTCAACATCTTGGACTAATTGATTGTACTCTTCATTAGTTGGAGTTGCAGTTCCTTGTGCTGAATAGGTAAGTAGAATTTGACCAACAAGTTCAAACCAGTTTCCAAGTGAATTAAGTTCTGCAATTGGTACTTGTAGTGAAATAAAATAGCCAAAAATAACGCCAATAGTTGTAAATTCAAAGGGGGTTAGTGATGATAATAAATCTGCTAGTTTATTATAATAATTTTCATTCATACTAAAGTATATTAAATGTTAATATTAAAAATGATTAGAGAAATTAGTATGATTATTTTGACTTATTAGACAAAAAATGATAAACTATTGATAGAAAAGGAATAAAGATATATGAAAATTGAATTAGTAAAAATGCCATTAGATGATGAAACTAACCTTGGAACAAGTCATATTTTAGGTTGTCCTGATGTTCCAAGTTCTTGGAATGATGAGGCTATATTTTTTAATGATGAAGTGTTCGTTGGACAAATTAATTTATCTGAAGTAAAACATCCATTACTTCCAGAATCAGGAATATTATATTTTTTCTTTGCATCGATGTCTAAACCATATCGTGGAATTGTAAGATACACTAATGATTTAAATAATTTAGAAAGAATTGATTTTAATGAAGAAGCACCGCTTAAATTTAATTATAGCTTAGAATACGCGCTAAATTTCAAAGATGAAGAAGGGGACGTAACAATTCTTGGTAAAATGCCAAAATTAAGTGGCTATAAGACGGTATCTAATGAAGTTTGTTTATTAAAACTTGATTTTAATAATTATCCTGAAATTGATTTGTTTAAAGACTTAACAGATCCAGTATGTTTCTTAATCAAGAAAGAAGACTTAGAAAATAAAAATTTTGATAAAGCATATCTTGCAAATAGTTTAAATTAATAAAATTGGAGTATATGATGAAATATTTAAGTGTTTTAATAAAAGGTATCTTAGCTGGTATATGCATTAGTATTGGTGGATATCTATGTTTAAAGGTTAATACTTTAGCAAATTCTAAAGTTTTTGGTGCATTTTTGTTTCCTATTGGTTTAATTCTTATTTGTAATTTTGGCTACTTCTTATATACTGGTAAAATTTGTTATCTATTTGAAAATAAGGAGCAAACTTATTTTGAAAAAATAATTAGTTTAATTACTGGATTATTTGGTAATTTAATAGGATGTTTAATTTTTGCGGGTATTATTAGACTTGCATCTTTAGATGCAATATCTGAAGCAAGCAAGGCTCAATTAATATATTCCGATAGTGCTAAATTATTTGTTAATTTAAATACTTCAGTTACATCTAAAATTAATTATCCATGGTATGTCATGATTATTAATGGTGCATTTTGCGGGATGCTTGTTTATATTGCGGTTGAAGGTTTTAAAACAATTGAACATCATTTTGGAAAATATTTAGTATTAATTCTTGCAATAGCAGGATTTATTATTTGTGGATTTGAACATTCTATTGCAGATATGTTTTATTATTTCTTAAATGGTTCATTTGAAATAAAAGCATTTTTATCACTCTTACTTTGTGTGATAGGTAATTCAATAGGTGGGTTATTTATTCCTAGTTTAAAAATGCTAATAAAGAAAATAGAGTCTAAATAAACAGTTTAATGCTGTTTATTTTTTTATTTTTTAGTAAAACATTATTTTTTGTCGTAAAAAAATTACGTAAAATTATAAAAAAAACGTAAAAAAATTGCGTTACAGTATAATGTTTGTTATAATATTATTGAAATTGGAGGAAAGTTTATGCTAAAAAGTTATGAAATAAAGAATTTTAAATCATTCAAAAATAAAACATATTTTGATTTAACGAAAACTAATTATCAAATATTAAATGATACAAATGTTATTAATAATATTCTAAAAGGGATAATGTTCGTTGGAGCTAACGCAGCGGGAAAATCAAATTCAATTGCGCCAATTAGATTTTTATTGGATTCTTTGTTCAGTAAAAATGAGTTTCTGTTTGAGAGTTACGTGTGTTTTTTCTCTAAAGAACCTGAATTAGAGTTAAAATATTCATTTATAATAAGTGATTCGTTAATTGAGTATTATATTTCCTATCAAATGTATGATAAAATTATAATTGAAAATTTATATTTAAATAATAGACAAATTTTAGATCGAAAAGGCTCTTTTGCTAAGCTAAATATCGGTGAAGAAACAAAACATAACGAGATTGCTAATGATGTTTTATTTTTAAGAGAAGTATACTTTAATACAAAATTTAGGGGAAACGATGTTTTAAAAGAGTGGTTTGATTTTTTAAAGAATTCAGTTTATTTAGATGTTTATAACAAAAACATTATTTCTTATTGTGGTGAAGATTTATCGCTTAAAAAATTTGTAGAAGAAGAAGGGGCTATTAAATTTAATAATTTTTTTAATGAATTTAATTTTGAACAACATATAGAATATGATAAATTATCTAAAGGAAATATTTTGACAATAGAAAGTCCAGAAAAAATGATATATTTTAAAAGAAAAGGAATTGAAGAACCAATCCCATATGGTTTTGAATCCTTAGGTAATCGTAACTTATTATATTTTTTACCAGCTTTTTTTCATTGTATAGAAAATAATTGTATGCTTTTATTAGATGAATTTTTTAGTGGATTTCATAATGATTTAGAAGAATTATTAATACGTTATTTTATGATAAATGCAACTAAGTCTCAGTTAATATTTGTATCACATTCAACTAATTTATTAAAAAATACTTTATTAAGACCAGATCAATTATATTCAGTTTCGTTTAATAAAGAAGGAAGTAGCATTAAACGTTTTTCTAGTGAGCAACCAAGAATAGGGCAAAATCTTGAAAAAATGTATCTAGGCGGTGTTTTTAGTGGGGTGCCAAGATATGAAGATAAGTTTAAATAAAAATAAAAATATAGGAAAAGTTTTATTTATCGTTGAAGGTGCAAGTACAGAGTTTTATATTCTATCAAAAATATTTAATAAGATTTTTGATTATCAATATGAAACTATAAAAAGAAAACAGTCTTACGAAATTTATAATTCTAAAATTAATCCTTTATCGCGGGTTTTTGTTATTAATACAGAAAATAGTAGTATTAAATCAATAAAGAAAAATAAAGATTTTATAGATAATTTGTTTGAACAGCTAATAGTAGATTATGACTTCAATGTCGACAATGCTGCTATTTATTATTTATTTGATCGTGACCGGGCTTCAAATACTGATGTTTTATTCATAAAATATTTGTTAAGTGTATTTAAAAACTCTCGTGAAAATGATAATTATAATGAACAAGGTTTATTTTTGTTAAGTTATCCTTCGTTAGAAAGTTTTACTTTTAGTAACTTTGTTGATAATTCATTTATTTATGAAATTGAAAATGGGGAAAAATTAAAAAAATATCTTAATGATTGTAAAATAAATCAGTCTAAAATAAACGAAAGAACTTTAATTAATGCTACTAATGAAATGATAAAAGCATTTTGTAGTTTAAATATATTTGACTATGATTTAGATGATTTTGGAAGTACAAATAATGAAATCTTTATTAAGCAAGAATGTCATTTTAATTCAAATGCTCAATATAGGCTATTAAGTCTATTATGTATAGCTTTACTAGATTTGGGTATAATTTCATTTGAAGG
>JAZSIL010000119.1:0-5373 GCA_045533785.1 Bacilli bacterium | reverse complement strand
AGTGGTTGTCTTCCTAAGACCGCTTGGCCTCCGACTTTATTGAATCAGCAGATAAATATCTTGCAGATATTGGATATACAGAACATTCGTTCAAGCATGTTTTAAGATGTGCTGCAGTTGTTGAAGAAATTTTAAAAAGTTTAGGATATGATGAAAGAATAATTGAGCTTGGTAAGATTGCTGCTTATATGCATGATATTGGAAATGTTGTTAATCGTGCAGGTCATGCTAGAAGTGGTGCTTTAATGGCTTTTCATATTTTAGAAAAACTTGGTATGGATACAAGTGAAATTGCATTAATAGTATCTGCAATTGGCAATCATGATGAATCATCGGCATATCCTGTCAGTATTATTTCATCTGCATTAATTATAGCTGATAAAACAGATGTTAGAAGAAGTAGAGTAAGAAAAGAAATTTTGGAGTTTGACATTCATAACCGTGTTAATTATGCTGCTATAAAAAGTAGAGTAGTTGTAGATAAGGAAAATAAAACATTAAATCTTAATTTAATTATTGATACAAGCATTTGTTCAATTATGGAATATTTTGAAATATTCTTATCTCGTATGAAATTATGTGAAAAAGCTGCTGCATTTTTTGGATTAGAGTTTAAACTTGTAATAAATGATCAAGAATTAATTTAAATATAATATGTATTAGATTAAAATTTACATCTTAATCTTAATACTTACGCCTAAAAAAGGTGTATAAGTAGGTGAAAGTTAATATTATTAATTTAGAGTTAATATTTATAATGTATAATAGAAATCATGAGTTTAGTACTTATGGTTTCTTTTTTGGTTGTATTGATTTGATTTTTATAGTGAAATATAGTATAATAAATAGATGGATAATTTAATTTAGAGGTGTTTTTATGAAAATTGATGAATTAAAAAATAAGATTTTGAGTAAAAAAATTCCAAACACTATTGCTTTTATTTTAGATGGCAATGGTAGATGGGCAAAAAAAAGAGGGCTACCTCGTACTTTTGGTCATGCTAAAGGGATTGAAACACTTGTAAAGACATCTGAATTATGCAGAGATCTTGGTGTTAAAGCAATGTTAGTGTATGCTTTTTCTACTGAAAATTGGTCTAGACCAAGTGATGAAGTTGAATTTTTAATGAAAGCATTTGTTAAAAATATTGATAAATATACTGAAAAATTAATTAAGAATAAAACAAGAGTATTAATTATTGGTGAAAGAACAAATTTACCAAGTGATGTTTTAGAAACTATTAATAAAATTGAAGGTTTAACTAAAGAATTTACAAATTATACACTTGGAATATGTTTTAATTATGGTGGTAAACAAGAAATTGTACATGCTACTAAAGCTATTTGTAAGAAGGTAGTTGATGGGGAAATTTCCATTGATGATATAAATGTTGAGTTAATGGATAATCATTTATATACAGCAGGAATTGAACCTGTTGATTTAATGATTAGAACCAGTGGAGAACAAAGACTTAGTAATTTCTTACCATGGCAACTTACATATAGTGAGTTTATTTTTACTTCTTGTTATTGGCCTGATTTTAATAAAAAAGAATTATATGAATGTATAGATTTATTCCAAAGTCGTAATAGACGATTTGGTGGATTGGAGAATAAAAATGCTGAGTAAAGTAAGAGTGTTTACTGCTATTGCAATGGTAGTTATTCTTGTTCCATTTATATTACTTGGTGGGTATTTTATGTATGCTTTATGTGCGGTGCTTGCTTTTATTGGTACATATGAGCTTGTTAAAATGCATAACCGCAAGTTTAATTTACCTAAAGCATTAGATATTGTTGTTCCTTTCCTTTCATTTGGAATGGTGATTGTTGCGATGTTTGCAGATCTCAAATTAAGTATTGATGGATTTAAGTTTATAATTTTTGGTTTATTATTAGTTGCAATCGTCCTTTTAATTACATCGCTTATTTATAGTGAATTAAAGGTAACTGATAGTTTTTATTATATTGGAGCAATTTTGTATGGGGGATTAAGTTTTGCTGTTGTGGCTGCAATTAGAAATATTGATTTATTCCCTGTACATCATTTAAGTATTGGTAAAATAGATTTAAATTTAAGTGGTTTATTTATTTTTGTTTATGTTTATTTTACAACAATATTCACTGATATTGGTGCTTATTCAATTGGTTGTAGAATTGGTAAACATAAGTTAATACCTAGTATTTCACCAAATAAAAGTGTTGAAGGAGCAATTGGTGGATCTATTTGCGGTACAATTGTTGGGACAATTTGTTTAATTCTTGCAGAAGAATTTGTTGGTTTTAATTTATTTGGGATTGAAAGTCTTGGATTAAAAATTGTTATTGTATTAGTAGTTTCATTAATGCTTACAATTATTAGTCAATTGGGTGATTTAATTGCCTCTAAATTAAAAAGAGAATATGGTATTAAAGACTATGGGAATTTATTTCCGGGACATGGTGGTGTAATGGACCGTTTTGATAGTGTAATCTTAACTTGTGCTGTATTCTTTGTAGTACTTACATTATTAGGAGTAGTATTATGATTGAATTGTGTTTACTTGGCGCAACAGGTTCAATTGGTTGTCAAGTTCTTGATTTAATAAGAGAAAAAAGAGATAAGTATCGACTTGCTGCATTTAGTTTTGGGCATAATATTAATAAAGCTTTAGAAATTGTTGAGGAATTTGAACCTGATTTAGTATGTGCTATTGAAGAATTAGATGCTGATAGGATAAAAGAAAAGTTCCCAAAAGTTAATGTCACTTTTGGAAATAAAGGCTTACAACAAGTTGCAACATATGATTGTTTATGCCCTAAAGTAATTAATGCTTTAGTAGGGGCAGTAGGTTTAACTCCAACACTTAGTGCTATTGAAGTCGGTCGTGATGTTTATTTAGCTAATAAGGAAACACTAGTTATTGGTGGAGAAATAGTTATGGCTAAGGCAAAAGAAATGGGCGTTAAAATTATCCCGATTGATAGTGAACATAGTGCAATATTTCAACTTTTAAATGGTAATAATATTGATGACGTTAAACGCATCATTATTACTGCATCAGGTGGTTCATTTAGAGATAAATCAAGAGATGAACTTGCTGATGTAACAAAAGCTGATGCGCTTAATCATCCAAATTGGAATATGGGTGCTAAGATTACAATTGATTCTGCAACAATGATGAATAAAGGATTTGAACTTATCGAAGCTCATTATTTATTTGATTTGCCGATGGATAAAATTGGTTATATAATGCATAAAGAAAGTATTATTCATTCACTTGTTGAATTTCTTGACGGAAGTGTATTTGCCCAAATGGCAACTAGTGATATGCGTCTTCCGATTAAATATGCACTAGAATATCCTAGTCATTCTTATACTGAACTAGTAGAACCACTAGATTTAGTTAAGGTTGGAACACTTCATTTTGATGAGTTATCAACTACAAGATTTCCAATGTTAGGATATGCGATTGATGCTATAAATAGAGGAAATATTTATCCGACAATTTTAAATGCAGCCAATGAAGTTGCAGTGGGTTTATTCTTAGAAGATAAGATTAAATTCTTAGATATTGAAAAAATAGTTAAAGAAGCGCTAGATAATCCTATTTATGAAAAGTTCACAAGTGGGGAGTTAACTATTCCAAAGATTATGAGCGTTGATGAACTTGTAAGAATTCAAATTCTTACAAAGTATAGATAGAAAGGTATTGATATAAGTGAATTTAGTAGAATTTTTTAAAAATATTGATTGGTCACAAGTTTTATACGTAATTCTTGGTATTATAGTATTTGTTATTGTACTAGGTGTTATTGTTCTAATACATGAAGCTGGACATTTCTTAATTGCAAAAAAATCAGGAATTTTATGTCATGAATTTTCAATTGGGATGGGGCCTTTAATTTGGCAAACTAAAAAAGGTGAAACAATGTTCTCGATTCGTGCTATTCCATTTGGTGGTTATGTAGCAATGGCTGGAGAAGAAGTTGAGTTTGATGTTTTAAAAGATGTAAAACGTATCAAGGTTATCCTAGAAAAAAATCGTGTTGCAAAAATAATTATTAATTTAGATAATCCTAAATATAAAGACCTTCCAGTTTATAATTTATTAAGTTATGATTTATCAGGAACATTAGAAGGGCATATTGATGAACTTTATTTAGAACTAGAAAGTGAATCAGGTGAAATAAATAAATATATTGTTAATAGAGATGCAATGATGAATGTTGAAAAGAAAGATGAAATGCAAATTGCTCCAAAAAATAGAACATTTGCATATAAACCTTTCTGGAATCGTTTCTTTAGTGTTTTAGCAGGTCCTTTAATGAACTTTGTTCTTGCAATAATTGTATTCTTTATTATGGGCGTATGTTATGGTTATGCTGATACATCTTCAACTAAGATTGCTGAAGTATCAGGCCCTGCACTTGTAGCAGGCTTAGAAAATGATGATACTATTTATTCTATTAATGGTGAAGAATTATCTGACTGGGATGATTTATCTAGTGCTATGGCTAAAGCTGCTAAAGGTGAAGGTATTTCTCAAGAAGGTACGATTGAAGTAGTATATTTAGATGCATCAAATAATAACCAAAAAGTAACAGTTGTTTTAGAACCACAAGTATTTATTTATTCAGTCGAAATGGTTTTAAAATATGATAAAGAAACTCCTGATAATAAAGTAATTGTTGGTGATTATGGTGATTTAATGAGTGAAACTAAAGCTGGTAAAGCAGGTCTATTACCAGGTGATGAAATCTTAAAGATTGATAATACTGACATTAATGGTGTAAAAGATATTTTAGTATTTTTCAATAGTTTCACTGAAGCAAAAACAGTTAAATTCTATGTAAATAGAACAAAAGAAGATGGAACTATGGAAGCTCTTAGCTTTGATGTAGATACATACTCAGCTGATATGTTAGATACTTCAAGTATTCCTCAAACAAAACTTACAATGGGTGTTTCAACAGGATCTTCAAGAGATTTTGTAAAATCGCTTTATATGCCATGGGTACAAACTGGTGAAGCTTCAATTCAAATCTTTAAGACATTAGGATTATTCTTTAAAAAAGGTTCTGGTGTTAAACTTACAGACCTTTCAGGTCCAGTTGGTATTTTAAATTTATTTACCCAACTTGTTAAAGGTGATGATGCATTCTATCAAATCCTTTATTGGACAGGACTACTTTCAGTAAATATTGGTTTAATTAACCTTTTACCACTACCAGCCCTTGATGGTGGACGCCTTGCGTTCTTAGCATATGAAGGCGTAACTAGAAAGAAACCTACTCCAAAAGTAGAAAATATGATTCATAATATTGGCTTTATATTATTAATGGGATTATTCGTAGTAATATTAATCTCAGATGTAATTAAATGCTTCTAAT
>JAZSIL010000023.1:0-5119 GCA_045533785.1 Bacilli bacterium | reverse complement strand
CTAGAATTAAACGTCCAGTTTCTTTATCTAATTCATATTTATTTTTACTATTTTTTGATATTTCAATACAAACGATAAACTCATCTTTGCTAATTCTTTTAGCATCAATATCATGCCAAATATTCATTCAATTATCCTCCTATATTATATAATTAAACTATCTTCTTTCTAAGCAGACCACGCATTCTGTATTTGCAGTTTGTGGGAACATGTCTAGTGGTTGAATTGATAAAATATGATACTTCTTTTGTAAATGATTACAGTTTTTTGCAAGTGTAGCTGGATTACAAGATACATAAATTAGTTTTTTAACAGGATGTTCTTGTAAATAATTTATTAATTTTAAATCAAGTCCAGTTCTAGGTGGATCTACTACAAGTACATCGGCCTCAAATCCTTTTTTATACCATTTAGTAATATTAGATAAAACATCTCCAGCATAGAACGATGCATTTGTAACATTATTTAATGCTACATTATTATTAGCATTTTTAATCGCTTCTTCATTTGTATCAATACCACGTACTTCTTTAACATATTTACTTAAGAAAAGCCCAATAGTTCCAACACCACAATAAGCATCAATTACTTTTTCATAACCTTTTAGTCTTGCAGATTTTACTACTTGATTATATAATTTAATAGTTTGTTCTAAATTTAATTGGAAAAAAGCTGTTGGTAAAAGTTCAAAACTAAAGTTTTCTATTTTTTCAACAATTGTTTTTTTACCTGTAAGTAGATATGTATTTTCACCAAAGTTTTCTAGTGCATCCATATCACTATTAATGCTAATATAAACACTTACAACATTTTTAATGCTAGTTAAACCTTCGGCAATTTTAATTGTTCTTTCATCTTTCTTAAATAAAATTAATGTAACTTGAATTTCTTTTGTTGCGGTAGAACTTCTAACAACGATGTGGCGTAGTACTCCATCTCTCATTTTAGGATTATACGCAATAACTTGATATTTAGTTAAATACTTTAAAATTTCATCAACACAAGCTCTAATATCTTTCTTTTCAACATCGCAGTTATCTACATATACTAACTTATTAGAATCAAATGCATAAAGACCTGTAACAAGACGTTTTCCATCATAACGAACTGGAAGTTTTGCTTTATTACGATAATACCATGGATTATCCATTCCAATTGTATCTTTAAATAAAACTGGATTTAAAGCGCCATCATAGTATCTAGCAAATGCTTCTTCTACTAAAAACTTTTTATATTTAAGTTGCCCTTCATAACTGATATGTTGGAATTGACATCCACCACATACATTATAATGTGGACATTTTGCTTCTACTCTATATGGGCTCTTTTCTCCTTTAATTTTAACTAAAACCCCTTTTGCGTATCTATCATTAACTTCAGTAATTCTAACTACACATTCTTCACCTGGTAAAGTATTATTTACGAATACCGCAAGTCTTTTATAATATCCGATACCTTCACCATTAATCCCAATTCTTTTAATCGATAATAAAATTTCTTGTTTTTCTTTTACAACATTAGTTACCATAGTAACACTCCTTCTACAATTATTTATAGTATTTATTATATTATAAATATATTATATCATTTTTTAATCTTTTTTTTATTTTATTTACTTAAAAAATATAACTTTAAATACATTTTATAGATTATTTTTTAAAATTATGGTATAATGTATTTAATATAAGGAGGTTTACTATGAGTAAAAAACAAAAACGAATCATGAGTGTTACTGAAGCAGTAGGTGATACATCAGGATTTAATGAAACCGCACCAATTTTTGATAAAAAAAGAAAAATAACAGTATTTGCAAGTCTTGCAGGAATAATCGTATTACTAGTTGTAGCAATCATAATGTTTACAACACCAGTAAAGGCTGAATTTAAGTTTCAAGATAATGCATCTACTTCAGAAAGATACCAAGTATCAAGATCTGATGGATTATTAATTGACGCTCCAGCTGATCCAAAACGTACTTACTACGATTTTGCTGGTTGGTATTTAACAGCTGATTGTAAAGGAGAAGGTTTATTTAACAATGATAATAATAAATCATTATTAGAATATAAATTTAATACATCTTCTAAAATTTCTTTATACGCAAAGTGGACTGCAACAGAATTTAAAATTAACTATGATGTTAAAGGAAACGCAAATTTAAGTTCATCACGTGTAGAAGCATTAGAGGAATTAAATTTGGGTATAAACCCTGCTACATATTCTGTAAAGCATACTTTACTTGATTATGAAAGAAATGAATATGCTGAATATTTAAGAGAAACTAATCCTGAAAAATATGTTAATGCATCAAATGCACAAGAAGCACTTCTTGAACAAATTGAATTTTATGCAAACGAAGCTCAAAAGAGTACTATTTCTTTAAAAGATATTACTGTAAAAGGATGGACATTCCTAGGATGGTATGATAATCCAGAATATGAAGGTAATCCTATTACTTCACTTGATAAACTAGATCCAAAAGAAGTAACTCTTATAGCTAGATGGGAACAAAACTAAAAAAAAGAGTCCTTAAATTACTTTAAGGGCTTCTTTTTTTGTCTCTAAAGAGAAGTAACAGTTTTAAAGGTATAGCCTAAACTTTTAACTTCATCTATAATGCTAGGTAATGCTTCACGGTTGCTACTAGATACACTGTGCATTAATAAAATTGCACCATTATGGAGATTATTCATAAACATTCTTTTAGTATACTCCACTGATTTTTGACCATTAACATTCCAGTCACAATAAGCACTTGACCAGAAAACTGTTTTGTATCCAAGGGATTTTACATTTAAAAGGGAAGTTCTATCAAATTCACCCTCAGGTGGTCTAAAATATTTAACCATATTCATACCTGTTAAATTAAAGTAAGCTTCTTCTAATTTTGTAAGTTCTACTAATAACTCTTCTTTACTAAGTTTTGTTATATTAGCATGGTTATAAGTATGATTACAAATGGTGTGACCTTCATGAGCCATCCGAATCGCAAGTTCAGGAAATCTTTTAATAAAGTCTCCCGTTAAAAAGAAACTAGCCAAAATATTTTTTTCATTTAAAATATCTAAAATTTTTGGAAGTTCACCATTGTCATAACCTGCATCAAATGTCAGGTATACTTCTTTTTGATTCGTATCACCAACATAAAAGCTATTTGTACCATCCAAAATAGCCTTATACTTACCAATTTCAGGAGTACGATGGTCATCATTTCTTGTGAAACCAAACCCATGTGCACTAAGAGACAGATACGATGTTGTGAAAAACATTATAAACATGATTGTGATGCTAGATAATAATTTTTTCAATTTATACACCTCTTTCATGTTCAATATTATTATATTCAATTTTTATATAAATATACATATTAATTAATTTTTTTATATGATTTCTAATTAAGACTTTATGCATTCTAATTAATTTTATGCATTCTAATTAATTTGATATTGCTATTTTTTAAAAAAATAGTAAAATATATATGATAAAATGATAAAAGTAGGTTTAATTATGAAAATCATAGAAACAATTTTAAAAGCCCTTGAACATAGTATGACCACACCTACAAATTATGGATGGTTTCATATAATGTTTATAGGCATTGTAATAGCTTCCACGACAATTCTTTGTATTCTATTTAAAGATAAAGAGGACAAAATAATCAGAAAAACATGCTTAATTTGCTGGTTAATAATCGTTGTTTATAAATAGTTAAAGAAATAGAATTCTCATCTTATTTTGAAAATGATAAACTATTATGGGATTACCCTTGGTATATCTTTCCATTTCAATTGTGCTCAACACCATTGTACGTTTTACCATTCGTAATTTCTGTAAAAAATGAAAAAGTCAGAAAATTTTTCATTTCTTATATGATGACCTTTTCTTTATTTGGTGGTCTTGCAGTATACTTCTATCCAAATGATGTATTTGTAAGCACAACAATTATAAATGTTCAAACTATGATTCATCATGGAATACAAGTTGTACTTGGAATATTTCTTGTAGTAGTTAATAGAAAGAACTACAACTTTAAATATTTCTTAAAAGGAATTTTAGTATTTGTAGTCTTATCAATTATTGCGTTAACACTTAATATCATAATGTATCACGTTTTCCAAAATAAAGGTTTAGATGAAACATTTAATATGTTTTACGTAAGCCCATATTTTGATTGTACATTACCTGTATTATCTGCAATATATCCAAAAGTTCCATATATCGTATTTTTATTAATATATAATGTTGGCTTTGCTATAGTGTCAACAATAATATTTAGAATACAAAAATTAATTTTAAATCTTTCATGTAAGGAAACTAGAAATGTACAATAAAAAAATAATCATAATTTCAAGTGTATTTATTGCACTTGAAATTATTTTAGGAATACTAATTCAATTCACACATAATAATTTACATGTAGCATTATGTTATTCTTCAGTTGTTATAGCTTGTTTATTCTTGTTATTACTTACAAGCAAAAAAAACTACTTACCTACTCAACTAGGATTAGTTTTTACAGTTCTTGCGGATTTATTCTTAGTCGTAATAGAACCAATGTTGCAAATACCTGCAATGATTTGTTTTTCAATTACACAAATTTGTTACTTCATAAGAATTTATTTAAACCAAAAAATAAAAAAAGAAAAACTAATTCATCTTATTGTTAGACTAGTATCAAGTATATTAATTATTGTTATAACATTTATGGTTTTAAAAGAAAACACTGATTTTTTAAGCATAATATCAACATTCTACTATATAAACCTAGTTATTAACATTATCTTTGCATTTAGACAAACTAAAAGTTCAGTATTATTTCCCATTGGACTATTATTATTTGCTTGTTGTGATTTACAGATTGGCTTAAATATTTTAAATAGTTCCTATATTAATATTGAAAATAATATCATTCTTAATTTTATTGCAAATCCATCATTTAATATTGCTTGGTTATTTTATGTTCCATCACAAACATTAATTGCACTTAGTATTATAAATGACAAAACATCCACTAATTAGTGGATGTTTTTTATTTTTTCTTTTGACCTTTCTTAGCAGGTTCTTTTACATTTAATAAAGAAGGATCATAATAAACTTCTAAAATATGAGCAAATTGTGA
>JAZSIL010000166.1:0-3098 GCA_045533785.1 Bacilli bacterium | reverse complement strand
AAATATTTAATACTAATTTAAGTGATCAATATTTAATGAATAATTATAAAGCATTATGGTTTTTAAGAGAAGAACCAATTGATACTGACGCATTAGAAGATATTACTTATAAAGAAATATTTATAGAAGGACATATAGTATACGTGAGTGTTTATTATAATTCTAAGGGTGTTGGTGGAGAAGCATTTTCATACTATGAAGATTTAATTTTAATACCAAATGAATGGGAAAAAGAAATTTATACTTTAGAGATTAAATTTAATTTAGAAAATCATTTCTATTTAGGAAGAAAAATGATAATGTCTTATGATAAAATGCAAGAATTTAAAATTGCTTATAGAGAACAAATATTAGATAATTTATTTGATGATCAGATGTATCGTGAAATATATATACTTGATGTATACGGAGAATTTAATGATTGTTTGGTTGCAACAGTAACTTATGATGGCTATGTTCATACTGATGTATGTATGCCAATGGTTGAAACATTTGGAGATGTAACTATTACTTATGATGCACGTTATCCTATATATGTATGTTACAATTCCACACTTTATTCTTTAACTGATGCATTTAATAATGGTTATTTAACAATAGATGATATTGCTGCTATTGCAAGAAAAGCATAATATAAATAGACTATTAAGGGAATTAAATCCTTAATAGTCTTTTAGTTTATACATATATTTGAAATTAATTATTAAATATTATATAATTAGTAATGTATGGAAAACCTTACATTTAATGTTATTTTTGCTTGGTTGTACTTTAAAATATAATAGTGTATACTTTATAGTGTAATTGGCCATTACAATATAATTTGGAGGTAAAATATGAATTTTGGAAAAAATTTAACTGTTTTTAGAAAACAAAAAAACTTAAGTCAAGAAGAACTTGCCTTTATTGTAGGGGTTTCTAGACAAACAATTTATACATGGGAAGCTGATATTGCAGGTCCTAATGTAGTTATGCTAAAAAGATTATCTAATGCACTTGATGTATCGCTTGATGAGTTAGTAAAAGGACCGAGTATTGAAGCATTACCTAATAAAATGAAAAATTATACTTTAAAATATATATCTGAATATAAACCGGTATCAATTAGTGGTATTTTAGATTGGCTTGTAAAACTAGAAATAGGGTATGAGGTTTGTTTTGGTTTATATGATGATGGTGTTAAAGATTATTCTTATCATCTAACTGTTCTTGGTGAAGTAATAATTCATGATAAAGAAGGATATGAAATTCTAGTAGAAGAATATAATAAAAATATGATAAAGACTAAAACTTTTTCTTTAATCGCAAGAAATGAAAATAATGAAATGCAGTTTCTCGGTAGAATTGATAATGATACTGGTGTTAAAAAGATTCAAACATTTAAGGATGATGATTTCGTTAATAAATGGGGTGGAGTTACAAATACACATTTTGAAAAGACTAAGAGCTTTTTATTAAAATATGGTGATATAGAATATAAGGTGATTGAAATTAGTTATTTAGTAGATGATAATATATATATTGAGTGTTATTTAAATCATGATCTTGAACCATTACTACAGAGAAGATTTGATAAAAATAGAAAATCTAATGAAACTAGAATGGTGAATGGTAACATATATGGATACTTCTATGAGACAATAACAGATAGATTAAAATAAAACGTTATTTGTATAATCAACTGTGAGTTGTTTTAAATTCAAATACCGGTCGCTTACATTATGGATATTTTTGTAGTATAATGTTAGTGTAACCGGTTATAAAAATAAATTAGAAAGGAATCAAAAATGGAAATTGGAAAAGTTATAAAACAAGCAAGACTAAATAAAAAGATTACCCAAGAACAACTTGCAGAAGCATTAGGAGTAACAACTCAAGCAGTAAGTAAATGGGAAACAGATTGTTCATATCCCGATATTACATTACTACCATCTATTGCAAACTTCTTAGATATATCTGCGGATGAATTGTTAGGTATTAAATTAGAAGAAAGAAAAAAATATATTGATGATGTAATCAAAAAAAATAATGAACTTATTAGTAGTAGATATTTAGACGATAGTTTAAATTTGATGAAAGAAGCTTTAAAAAAATATCCTAATGATGAAAGATTATTAAATGCACTTACTAAATGCTATTGGGCAAGAATGCAAATGACAATTGGAAAAGAAGAACTATTTGATTATCGTCAACAACTTAAAAAATTAATTATTGAAAATGCAGAAAAAACACTAGAAGTTGCAAGAATTCCAGAGATTATTGAAAGCGCCACAATTTATTTAATTCATACATATCCAAGACTTGGTGAATAAGGAAGATTAAAAGCACTTGAAATTGTTAATAATTTACCTGGAATTGATTATTCAAAAGAATTAAGATTAACTAATGTCTTAACAGGGAATGATCGAAAGAAAAGACTTCAAGAAAATGTATTATTGTTACTTCAAAAAATTAATCACAATTTCTCTTATCGTTTAGCAGATTATAGTGATGATATATATCAAAAAATAGCGTTATTTAAGAAAAATATAGAACTTATAAAGATCATTTTAGAAGACAATCTTTATTGGTTTAATATTCCTTGTTCTAACTTTGCTTTTGTGATTGCAGAATATTATGCTGAGTTAAAGGATAAAGAAAATACTCTTAAATATCTAAATGAATCAGCAGATTATGCTTGTGCTTTATGTAATAGTCCTGATGAAGGAGAATATGATTCATATTGGCTAAAAGGAGTAAAATATACAATTACTAAAATTAAAAACTATGAAGGCAATTATAAAGTATTTGATAATCCAGTCTTTGATTTTATTAAAGATACTACTGAATTTAATGAAGTAAAAAATAGATATTTAAATGCTTATAATGATAACCCTAAAGTTTATAGAAAAAATTAGAAATAAGAATTATAAATTATGTTAAATGATTGATTAATATAATTTTCTATAGTATAATAATATTGATAAAACTCCCCGCACCTCTTTATAATGTGCCCCAGGGGAGATGTTTCTTTTTATAAATATTTAAAAAGTTATATATTATAAATGAGAAAGATTTAAATGTAACCATTTGGTTACATTTTTTCATGAAATTTGCAT
>JAZSIL010000183.1:0-3589 GCA_045533785.1 Bacilli bacterium | reverse complement strand
ATTTAAAAGAAAATAACTTTTAATTATTAAGTATAAAAATTTTATATTAAATTAATAAGATTATTGATTCTAATGAATAATAGTATTTAAAAAAAACATAAGAGTACTTCTATAAAAGATTTAAATAAGGGAATGATATCTGTTTTGGTATCATTCCCTTATTGTTTATTAATTTTCACTAAACTATTCGAAATTATTTTTGTGTGATTGGTTCTAAAATAAAAGGATTAACAATTTCATTCTTAAATATCAAAATATTATAATTTTTTATAGAGACATAAAAAAATAGAGGTTTTAAGCCTCTATTTTATATTTAGTTTTTTCTTTAAGAACTCTCCAGTTTTTGATTCAGGAATTAGTGCTACTTCTTCAGGAGTACCTGTTGCGACTATTTGTCCACCATTATCTCCACCATTTGGTCCAAGGTCAATAATGTGATCAGCAAGTTTTATTACATCTAAGTTATGTTCAATAATGATTGCTGTTGCACCGGCTTCAATAATCTTATTAATCATAATCATTAATCTTTCAATATCGTATTGATGTAGACCTGTTGTAGGTTCATCTAGAATATATATTGTATTACCATTGATTCTTTTATAAAGTTCACTTGCAAGTTTTACTCTTTGTGCTTCACCACCTGATAAAGTTGTTGCACTTTGTCCTAGTTTCATATAACCAAGTCCAACATCTACTAGTGTTTTCATTTTTGGAGCGATAGTTGGAATGTTTTCAAAGAATGTATATGCTTCTTCAATTGTCATATCTAAGACATCAGCAATTGATTTATCTTTGTATTTACATTCTAGCGTTTCTCTATTATAACGTTTACCACGACATGCTTCACATGGAACATATACATCTGGTAAGAAGTTCATTGCGATTCTAATTACCCCATCTCCGCCACATGTTTCACATCTTCCACCTTTTACGTTAAAACTAAAACGTGATTTTGTGTAACCTCTTAGTTTTGCTTCTTTAGTTTCTGCGAATAAATCTCTTATTGCATCAAAGACGCCTGTGTAAGTTGCAGGGTTACTTCTTGGTGTTCTACCGATTGGGGATTGGTCAATATTTACTACTTTATCAATGGTTTCAATACCTTCAATTGAATCGTGTGCCCCTACTTCAATTTTTGATTTATAAATTTTTTTTGTAAGTGATGCATATAATATATCGTTTACTAGTGTTGATTTACCACTTCCTGATACACCTGTTACTAAAATTAGTTTATTAAGTGGAAATTCTACATCGATATTTTTTAGGTTATTAGCATGTGCATTTCTTACAAGTAGTGATTTACCATTTCCAGGTCGTCTTGTATCTGGTACTTTAATAAAACGTCTTCCTGATAAATAATCTCCAGTGATAGATCCAGGTGTTTGTGCTACTTTATCTGGAGTACCTTCTGCCATAATCTTTCCGCCATGAACTCCTGCATAAGGGCCAATGTCTATAATGTGATCACATTCACGCATGATTTCTTCATCGTGTTCAACAATAATAAGAGTATTGCCAAGATCACGCATTGATTTTAATGTTGCGATTAATTTTTGGTTGTCGCTTTCGTGAAGCCCGATACTTGGTTCATCAAGAACATATAATACTCCAGTAAGGTGTGATCCAATTTGTGTTGCAAGTCTAATACGTTGTGCTTCGCCACCAGATAGCGTTCCTGCTTTTCTTGAAAGAGTTAAGTATTCAAGACCAACATTTTTTAAGAATTCTAATCTAATTTTGATTTCTTTTATAATAAGACTACCAATTTTTTCTTGCATTGGCGTAAGTTTTAAATTGTTAATAAAATCAATTGCTTGAATGATACTCATTTCTGTAAATTCATGAATATTTTTATTGCCTACTTTAACACTTAATACTGTTTCTGAAAGACGTCTTCCATTACATGTATCACAAGTTGCTTCTTTCATATAAGAACCATAATATTCTTTTTGGAATGAAGAAGATGTTTCATAGTATCTTCTTTCAATTAAGGTTGCGATACCTTCAATGATTTTGTTTTTTCGCATTGTGATACCACCAACGGAGTGAATTTCATAACTAATTGGTTCTTTTGAACCATAAAGAATTACTTCTTTTTGAAGATCTGTTAGTTCTTTATATGGTTTAAATACATCGATGTTATATACTTCAAATAGTTTTTTATATGTTTGCCATTCAATGTTTTCTGTAAAAACAATGTTCTTTAAATAACGGATTGCTCCATCGGCAATTGATAAATTTTCATCAACAATTAAAGAGTCCAAATCCATTTTAAAGATTATTCCAAGACCATGACATGTAGGACATGCACCAAGTGGTGAGTTAAATGAAAACATTGAAGGTTCAAGTTTCCCGACTGTAAAACCACAATGAGGACATGAATAGTGTTCACTAAATAAAAGTCTTTCATCTTCAATATCTACATATATCTTACCATCTGATAAACTACATGCAGATTCTAAAGATTCATAGATTCTAGAACGGGATTCTTCTCTAATCTTAATTCTATCAACAACTACTAAGATATTGTGTTTTTTATTTTTATCAAGATTAATTTCTTCATCTAATTCATATTGTTCATCATCAATAATTACTTTAGAGTAACCATCTTTGCGAAGTAGTTCTAGTGTTTTTTCAAAAGTTCCTTTTCTATTTTCTGCAATTGGTGATAAAATAATTACTTTTGATTCTTCAGGATATGTAAATATTTTGTTAGTCATTTCTTCAATTGTTTGACTAGATATTTCAATACCATGATTTGGACATACTGGAGTTCCTACTCTTGCGTATAGAAGTCTTAAGTAATCATAGATTTCTGTAACAGTACCTACTGTTGAACGTGGATTTCTACTTGTTGTTTTTTGGTCAATTGAGATGGCAGGAGAAAGTCCTTCAATTAAATCAACATCTGGTTTATCAACATTGTCTAAAAACATTCTTGCATAAGCTGATAGGCTTTCTACATAACGGCGTTGTCCTTCGGCATATATTGTATCAAATGCTAGACTAGTTTTACCACTACCTGATACCCCTGTCATTACAACAAGTTTGTTTCGTGGGACTTTTAGATTAATGTTTTTTAGGTTATTTTCTCTTGCACCTTTAATAACAATATAATCGTTATTCATAAATTTATCTCACCTCTCTTATCTTATATTATAACACATATTAATTATTTTTATTATTTACTTGCATAGAAAATATATATATAGATAATAAAGAAAAATATTTTATATAATTTCAACAACTTTATCGCGTGTGTCATAATTTGTTGCAATGACATTGCATTAAAACATAAAAATTGGTATAATATATATAAGTAAACTGTTAGGTAAATTATTAAGCAAAAGAGGCTATGTGGCCTTTTTTTATGACTGGGGTATATATGAATAACAAAGACGACAAAGAAAAAGAACCTATTAAAATTGAATTAGAAAATTTAGAAGATTTATCTGAAGAAGAAATAATCAATCTAATTAATGAAATAACACAAAAAGAACCTACTAAAAGTAAAGTAAGTTTTTTTGTAAGACTAAAGAGGTTATTTATAGCTTATTTAAAAAATTTAATTGTAGATTTTATATTAGTA
>JAZSIL010000083.1:0-2057 GCA_045533785.1 Bacilli bacterium | reverse complement strand
TATTTCATTCTATTCCGACATTATTATACACTATTTTCAATATAAAAGCAATTCAACTAATAACTTAATTTTTTCCAAAATTTTAAATAGGCTAAATTTTTAAATTATCTATAAAAGAAAAATCTTGATACTATTAATTGTATCAAGATCAGTAGTCTTATATGCCTAACTGCTACGATATCTATCTTTTTAATATGTGTGTGGGACGATAAGTATTATATGGTAAATATAAAGACTGAGAATTATAAAAATTCCCAGTCTATTCATATAAATCTAATTCCTCTAAATTACATTTAAAATAGTGATTTTTTCCACTTTGTATATCTAAGCACAAATTAAGTTGTTTCAAAACAGCTAAATATTCTGAAATTTTGGTACTGCCTTTTTCTAAAATTTTAATAAGTTTAGTTTTGTTTAATCCAAAATCGCCAAAAATACTACATTGAATTAATATAAATAACAAATTAGTAATATCATTTTTATTTTTATTCGATTCATATAACTTTGATACGTTATCAATTTTTTTCTTATATTTATTGAATTGTTGCATTTTTTCAAGTGCATATAATTCTGTTTTTTGGAATGATTTATAAATAATATCTAAAAATTCATAAACAAAAGTTGACACATCACCTTTATTTCTTACATCATTAGTATGATCAAATGCGTCTAAATATTGTGAAAGATTTTCTTTAATTGTCATACTTAATCTAAAACCTACAACTTTGTTAAAATACTTTGATAAGATATAACTTGAAATGAAACGATTAATTCTACCATTACCATCGTAGAATGGATGAATATACCCTAAAAAATAATGAAATATCGAAATTCTAATTAAAACATCAATGGAATCTGAGTTTAATATGTTTAATGCTTTATTCATATAATCTATTATTTTAGATTCGGGCATTAATCCATTATGAACAATTTTTTCTCCTGATTTATAAACATGTACTAAATCTTTTCTAAAGATTTCGCCATCAGGTAAATTTTTCTCATCTTCACTTTTTATTTCGTTGTATAACATTTCATCATACAATTTTCTAATGTCTTTTGAATCAAGAAAATTAATTTTTTCATTAGTTAGCATTAGATACTTATTAACAATCCCTTCCAAGCGATTACGGGTAGTAGTTTTCTTCTCAATTTCAGTTATTAAATCGTTTATATCTTTACGCGTAGATATAACACCCTCAATTTGATTAGTATAATGAATTTCATCAATTAATGATTTTCTCATATACTGTTCCTTAGCAATGTCAGGCAAACTCTCAAATATTTCATTTAATCTATAGTTAAGAGAATTAATTTTAGACGCGATTGACATAATTTCGCTATCATAAGTAAAAAAAGATTGATTTTCTTTAATTAATAAATCAAACTTAATTGTGGCACTAGAATTAAATTTCTTTATATAGATATCATTAAAAGTGGAAATATCATTCATAACATACAATTTATATAATGATTTATAACTCATAAAAACACCTCTCTCAGACTATTATATCATTTATAAAACTACTTGTCAAGTATAATTGCATTCAAATTTGTGTATTTTTGAATCCAATTGATATTATCGCATTTTATTAGATTCATATTTTGCATTATTTGGAAGAATAACAACGTTTTATGAATATTTTTGATAAAAAAAGTAGGAATTTGAATTTTATAAAAAAATTTTTATACTTCAATTATTCATTATTAATTAGTTCAAATCCCAACAACCGACTAAATTTCCAACTCACTTAAAATACCCCATATTCAAATCCCATTAGTTGAAGTAAACTAATAATTTCTTCTTAAAATAAAAAAATTGCTCCAAATATGGAACAAAATCTTTTAAATAGGTAAACCTAAAAGGTTTTAACCTCTATATTTGAATTACAAGTCAAATGACTTATAGACACATTCTAATGGCAAACACTACCTATTTTAATACAATCCCGTACCCCTAACCTTATAATCGTTAAAAGGTTAAATATTTCTGTACCCTTTGTATTAAAAATCCGTACCCTTTTGGTAGTTTCCGTACCCCTATATCTGATTGATAAATT
>JAZSIL010000200.1:0-4178 GCA_045533785.1 Bacilli bacterium | reverse complement strand
TGCTTGTTATTTCTTTTTTTAATATCTTAAACAAAAAATTGAAATACCATTTGAGATATTTCAATTTTTCTTTTTTCACAAACATAGTTTGTCAACAGTCTGGAATGGAGGTTAATACCTCCATTTTTTTAAGTTATTAATTATCAAAAGTGATTTTATCCATCTCTTCAAATTTATTTAATAAAAATTCTACAGTAAGATTTTTCTTTTCTTCACCTTTAACATCATAAATAATCTTACCACCATACATCATAATCAAACGGTCGCCATATTTAATCGCATCACGCATATTATGAGTAATCATAAGCGTTGTAAGTTTATTTTCAGTTACAATTTTTTCAGTAATTTCAAGAACAATTCTAGCAGTTTTAGGGTCAAGTGCTGCAGTATGCTCATCAAGTAACAAAATTTTAGGTGTTTGAAGAGTAGCCATTAATAAAGTGATTGCTTGACGTTGTCCTCCTGATAATAAACCTACTTTTTGAAGTAATCTATCTTCAAGTCCTAAATTTAGAGATTTAACCATTTCATAATATTTTTTTCTTTCTTCTTTATGGAATCCCCATTTAAGTGTATTTGAACGCATTCTACGACTCGCGATAGACATATTTTCTTCAATTGAAATCATTCCAGCTGTTCCCATATTAGGATCTTGGAATACTCGTCCTAAATATTTTGCACGCTTATGTTCTGGAAGTTTAGTAACATCTTTACCATCAATATAAATACTTCCTTCATCTAATTGATGCACACCAGAAATAACATTCATTAATGTTGATTTTCCACTACCATTACCACCAATAATTGTAACCCATTCGCCTTCTTCGATTTCTAAATTTAAATGATCCATTGCAATTCTTTGATCGGATTCATGACCAGTTAAATTAAAGATTTTCAAACCATTTTCTAATTTAAGCATTGACATGTTTTTTTCCTCCCTTGAAAAGAAATTTTCTTAACTGAGGAACAGCTAATACAATTAAAATCAATAAAGCATATAATAATTTTTGATAATGTGATGAAAGTCCTAGTTGAATAGCAACAACGATAATTAAATAATAAAGAATAGATCCTAAAAGAACAGATATAATCCAATTTTTAAATGTTCTCTTACCAAAGATACCCTCACCGATAATTATTGATGCAAGACCTATTACTAAAACACCAACACCCATTGTACTGCTTGCTGATTTTTGTGTTTGAGCAAATAGTGATCCACTAAGTGCTATTAATGCATTTGAAATACCAAGGCCTAAAATAATCATAGCATTTGTATTAATACCTTGAGCTCTTGCCATTTTTCCATTAATACCTGTTGCTCTAACACCCATACCAATTTCAGTACCAAAGAACCAATAAATAACAAAACCAATAATAACAACAATTAAAAGCGACACAAAAATCATATTATAATTATTTTTACTAAATACAGCTAAAAATGTATCATAAATTCTTACAATGGGTTCTTTATTTACATTGTAACCATTTAAATTAACAAGTGCAGAATAACCACTCTCATTATACTTGATTGTATAATCAACAACACCATTAACAGTTGTTTGAGTAACTGTTGGAGCAAGCCCCATAATAACTAAGTTTAAACTAAATAAACCAGTCATAGTAATAATACCTGCAAGAAGCGAAGTAATCTTTAATTTTGTGTGAATTAAACCAGTTAATATACCTGCAATAAATCCAGCAAACATTCCCATAAATGTAGCTAGGAATGGATTCCAACCTAATACCAACAATACAGCACTTAATGCTCCACCTAGAGTAAAGGATCCTTCACAAGACAAGTCTGCAATATCTAATACTCGATATGAAATGAATATACCAAGTGCTAGCAATGCATAAGGCAGTCCTGTCTTAAACATATCGATTATAATGTACTGCATAATATACTATTTTTCTAATTTATCTTTAATTGATTGTGGAACTTCAATTCCTAAATTATTAATTGAAGTATCATTAATAGCAACTTCTAAACCTGATGCATCAACACTAGTTGACGGAATTTGGCTACAAGGTGTACCACTTAAAATTTTAGCAGCCATTTCTCCTGTTAAATTACCAAGTGACTTATAATTAATTGCATACGTAATTGTACCACCAGCAGCAACCATTCCAGATTCACCAGCTACTGTAGGTACACCTAATTCATCAGCAACACTAGCTACAGCTGGCATATTAGCTGCAATTAGATTATCAGTTGGTAAATAAATTGCTTCTACACCTTCAGTTTGAATTAATGCTGTAGTAGCTGTAGAAATTTCTCCAGCTGCTTGAACTGTCTTAACAACAACAGCAACACCTTTTTTAGCTGCTTGAGCTTTTACCATCTCAGCTTGAATTTGCGAATTAGTTTCTGCAACATTATATAAAACACCTATTTTTTTAATTCCAGGAGCAAGTTCTAAAATTAAATCAACTTGTTCAGCAACAGGGTTCATATCATTAGTACCAGTAATATCAGTTGGTTTATTAGGATCTTGCATTAAACCAGCAGAAACAGGATCAGTAACAGCAGTAAATAAAACAGTAATATCAATTTCTTCAGCATCTCTTGCACTTTGTAATGCAACAGCAGCAGGTGTACCAATACCTAAAACGATATCAGATTTACGAACAAGTTCTGTAGCCATTGAATTCATTGTAGTAGTATCACCTTCTGGATTTTTTACAATAAATTCTGCATCCTCATAACCATTAGCTTTTAACGCTTCAACAAAACCTTCTTTTGCATTATCTAATGCACTATGTGTAGCGGTAACTAAAATACCAACAGTAACTTTATCATCTTTTTTACAACTTACTGCACAAAAAGCAGATAAAACTACTACAAATAATAAAATAATTTTTTTCATAATGTAAATTTTCCTCCATTTTTTTATCATAAAAAGAAAAAAGTTATTACCAGAAGTAATAACCAAGTGTTGCAGTTATTACCTCAAGATTGTTGGTGTAATAACTAGCAAAGTATCTTGTCTTCCATGCTAAAAAAGCCAAGAGAGCTTGTTAATTAAAACACACTAATTCTTGGAAATAATAATATGCGTAAAAATATGAATTGTTTAGTGTAGGCATAATATTTTCCTTTCCTCTCTTCTCTTTTTTATATTATACTCCAATTTATTAAAAAAAGGTAAACATTTGCATTTTAATATTTAAATTTAAAAATCCACATATATATTTTTAATATATGTGGATTAATTATATACTATTTTGAAATTACAATATCAAATGATGCAGGAAATTTAGTTGCAGAAGTTACAAATACAATAAATAAATAAGTTACGTTTGCTTCAGCAGTAAATGTGTGATTAAAATTAATATTTGCTGCTACATTTCCCTTAACATCAGCTTTTGTTATATCAGTTTCTACATCACCTAAGAAACCAATGTAAGGATCAATTGCATTCATTGCAAATTTGTCAACTGCAAGCGATTTAATGCTATAAGTACCAGCTTCACTTGGTGTAAATGCAAAATATTTTACTCCTGCTAAACTTGCAGATTCAATATTAACATTTGCTCCACCAACACTTACAACATATGGATTATCTAAAGTACCTTCACCAGTAGTTTCATTTAAAGTAATTAATTTAATTTCTACTTTCTTGTTGTCTTTATCAGTAGTGTAAATATTAGGATCATATGTATATCCAGCAGGAATATCTTCAATATGAATAAAATATTTTTTAGAATCATCTAATTTATTATACGCAACACCTGCAGCATTTACTTCTTTTGTAGGTAGACAACTAGTAGCAGTACACCATTGAACACTAACTCCACCTGTTACAGGTTCTCCATTAGGATACACAACTTTAACAGAATAAGCGTTTGGATCCTCAATTGTTAGAGTTAAATTCGTTTTAAATTCTTCATAATTAATTGTAATAGTGTAATAACCAGCATTACTTAACTTTTTATAGTCTTCTTCACTAATCATTGATTTTTCAAGATTAATAATTTCAACTTCACCTTTTGATTTAGTTACTTCCAATTTAATTGAAGCAATCGCAGAATCAACGTCATTAATATTAATAACAGCAGGAACACTATCTTCAACTATTTTAATTGTTTCAATTTTATTTTTACAAGCTGTTAGGCTTAGCATACATACAACTACTATAACTAATGATATAATCTTTTTCATAAAAATCTCCTTATAT
>JAZSIL010000237.1:0-5200 GCA_045533785.1 Bacilli bacterium | reverse complement strand
GTTATAATTTTTTTATATTATAAAAGCAAATTTTTTCAAACACTTTATCACCTTAAAAATATAATAAATCTAGTTATGAAAACAAAGACTTTTATTTGCATAACTAGATTTATTATAATCTATTTATCCTTGATATTCACTTTTGTAAGTTTAATTGCAAGAATAATAGCATCCTTACATGGAATATCCGGATAAAATCTATGAATTACAATAAATGTTATAATACGAAGTAAACCTAATATTACAACGTAAATAATAAATAATGTAAATAAACTTACATTCATTTTACTAACCTCCTTTTAACAATACTCTCGCTGTTGTGCGAGGCTCCTCACATAGTATTGTAGAAATTAGTAGGTAAATTCATAGTTATTCAATTATAATAATCCGTACGTGAGTTAGCTCCTCACATATGGGCTGACTCGAATTGCTTTTTTTGCTATACAAATTAATGTTTAGCAATGGCTATTGAGTTAGTCGGTGGGATTATTCCCTGCTTTTCAAAGCATTTTAAAAAGGAGACTTTTTCGACCACATTTATTGCATTAATATTATATTCCAATTACAATAATTTGTCAATTAATTGTATTTTATTTAAAAAAATATAACTACCTATTACATTTTACATATCAATATAAAACCATTAGATGTCTTTTTAAAATAGAAAATTATTTAGCATACTTGGAATATTAATGTATAATAGATTCTAAATCTATATTAATTTTATATTAAATATTAACAATATAATAACTAAGAATTAGCGACACTCCTTACACCATGATTGGTTTCTAATTTGACCATTTCCCATATTTCTAAATCCAAATTCACTTAATGGTTTTTCTTTTCCACATTTAGGACATGTTCGTGTTGGTTCACTTCCGTTATATCCTGATGATTGTATAATCGGTTTTTGATTGTTTAGGTTATTCATTTTCAAATTATCCTCCTCACATCTTATATATAAATTTACAAGAATATTCCAAGTACAATCTAATTATACATTTAATTATTAAAAATATCAACTAATATTAAGTATTTTTATTAACTCTTTTTACACAGATATCATAATATTTCTTTTCTTTTTCAACTCCAATAAATTTTCTATTTAATCTTTTACAAACGATTCCAGTTGTACCACTTCCCATAAATGGGTCTAAAACTAATTGCCCTTCAGTTGTGGATGCTTTTATAATTCTTTCAAGCAAACACTCTGGTTTTTGTGTGGGATGATAACCATATTTTTTCTCGTTTACTGATACTGCAGGTAATACCCATACATCTTCAAGTTCATTATTGCATATACTAAACATTTGCTCATAATTAAATACATGACCAAACCCTTTATCTGCCCATATAATAAATTCATATGAAAACCTACATTTGTTTTTATAGATTAATGGTGGTGGATCAAGTTTTTTCCATATTATGATGTTTACTATCTTAAAACCTACCTCTTCTAATGCCTGTTTAATGTCAAATATATTATGATGAGTACCACTAATCCATATGCTACAGTTTTTCTTTAATAATCTATAGCATTCACTTATCCAATCTTTAGTAAACTTCTTAATATCACCATAGTTTTCCTTTTTATCCCATTCACCTTTATTTACTGAAACAATCTTACCACTTGAAATACTTTTACCCCCATTAGAAAGAAAGTATGGGGGGTCTGCAAACACCACGTCAACAGACTCATTTTTTATTTTCTGCATTACTTTAATGCAATCATCGTTATATAACATAAAACACACCTCCTACTTATATAATTAGCAGAAAGGTGTGTTTTTGCTTTTTTTATTTATAAATTTTTTAATATTATTCTTGAACAATACTAATAATCCAATTAATCCATGAAATTATAGTGCTTGCTCTTCTTCCAAATGTTTCTTCAGATTCAATATGATACAAATTACATTCTTTCATAAATGCAACAACTTCTTTTTTAGAAAGTTGTCTTCCAGCATATAGGTATTGAACAAATGAAATATGGAATACTTTATGAGAAAGAATTAACTTAATAAATTCTAGTTGTCTTTGTACGTATTTCATCTTCATTATTTCTTTACCAATAGCAGATAATTTATATGTTACGTATTTTCCTTCTGAACATTTATCAATCAATCCTAAATACATTGCAGCCCTTGTATAATATTGAGATTGTCTTGGATCAAATTCAAATTCTTCAGTTATCTTTTCAGCTGTTACTTCACTATCATTAATTAATTCACACAAGTTAATAACCCTTTTAAAAGAATCAGCTTGCGGAAATGGTATTTCAGGTTCATCAACGTATTCAATTTTATCTGATATATCAGTAATATCTTTAAATGTAATTGCGATATCTTCTAAAGAATAATTCTTTTGTTTAATTAATCTTAAACTATTATACTTGTTAGAATCATCAAATTGATATTCAAAGAAACTAAAAATATCATTACTATATACAAAATAAATAACCTTAACTTTCTTATCAACTTTACTAATCCATAATCTATATGGATAGTATAATTGTCTAATCAAAAAGTCAGTGTTTATATTTCTTTTTGCTTCAACTAAACTTAAATAATTAATACCTTCATATGCTCCATCAATTTCAATTTGAGAATTTTCAACTTGAACTTCATCATAGTTTTTTGTTGATGTATTAAGAATCTCAAAAGAAAACTTACTTGATGCCATTCTGCCACTTACTGTTGGAACAATTTGTTCATCTTCTAAAAAGTCTTCTAGCATTCCTGTTAAGTATGCACAGTTTAATGCTATAGCTTCACTTGTAATTTTAGCAGGTACAATACTTTGAATATAATTTGGAAATTCAACTTTAATAATATCTTGATTAATTTCTTTTAATTCACTAAACATTTGATGGTTTGAAATTATAAAGTCATTTCTGGATATTGGCATTATTGATAAATCATTTTTCTTAAATATTTCAGGTAAATTTTCCGAATGATCAAACTTAGTCATTAAACGTGGTTCCCTAAACTCTTTGATTTGTTTAGCAGTAATAATAAAATTACCATGTTCTCGTACGACATCAAGAATGCTATACTTTTCAAATAATTGGTTCCACGCAATATTTAAAAAACTTTCAGCCATAATTAGAAATTCTTAATTAACACTTCTTCAACTTCACCACGTTTGTTACCATTTGAGTTGATAGAACGTTTTGCTTTCACAATAATAATGTCGTATCCTTTGTATAAATTGTTTATAAATTCTGTATTAGAATTAGACAATAAGAATTTAACACCTCTTTTATTTAACTCATCACAAACAAGTTTTAATCTTTCTTGTTCTTTTTTATTAAATCCCCCTTCATTGTAACCTGTAAAACTTGCAGTATTTGAAACTGGGTCATAAGGAGGATCTAGATATACGAAATCTCCCTTTTGAGCATTAGCGACTGCATCTGCAAAGTCACCTGTTAATATCTGAATGTTATTATCATTAAAGTATTTGCTTACTGCTCGTAAAACTACTTCATTAACAATATTAGGATTCTTATATTTTCCATATGGTGTATTAAATTGTCCAGAACTATTTACTCTAAATAAACCATTATAACAAGTTTTATTTAAGTAGATTAATCTAGCTGCTTTTTCAACATCATCAAGTGCATCATATGTTGAAGATTTTCTATCTAAATCTCTAATTTGATAGAAATATTCTTCAGTATTATTTGCTTCATGAACTTTTAACTTTTCAATTAATTCTTCCGCTTTATCTTTAATAACTCTATATGTAGTTACTAAATCTCCGTTTAGATCATTAATAATAGCATTTTTAGGTTGAATTGCAAATAAGTTCGCACCTCCACCAAAGAATGGTTCATAATACGTACTAATTCTATTAGGGGTATATTTTTTAAGTTCATCTAATAATTGTCGTTTGCCACCTACCCATTTTACAACAGGCATAACTAAAGCATTATTCTTTTTCTTCATATCATACACTCCTTTAGCGAACATATTATATCATAATTAAAAAAATAAAACCATCTTTTTAATTATAAGAATCAATAATTAATTTTGATAATTTGTTTTGTCCTTGTTCTCCTGAACTAAAATATTTAGAAGTGAGTTCTATGTTATCATTTATTAATTCTGTTTTTAATTTATCAAATATTTTTAAAAATTTTTCAAAAGAAAAATCGCCATCTTCTTGACATTTAGGTAATATATCTTTTAAGGCTTTTATAATTCCTCCAAACCCTGTAGTCTTACTCAAAATATATTTATTGGGTTCATCCCATTCCTTGTTAAACACCTTTTTAACAGCACTAAAACAATTAAATATAATTTTAAAAATTATTTCATCAGAATCTTCAATAAAATAATATCTTAACGGAAGTGATGAATGATCCTTAATTTTTTTGTTATTTTTAATATCAATCATATCTTGCCTTGGATTATAAGAAATTAAAGAGCATAAAGCATTAACAAAAGTACCTTGCGATAAAGTTTCATCTTTTGATCGTCTACTTTCTAACATTTTCAATCTATTATAAAAAGGTGAATCTTCTCGCGAATTCAATAATCTAGCTATTTCATGACATGTTTTATATGGACTTCTTTTTGTACTTAATTCAAATAAATCATATATTAATGATTTATCTACTTTTTGTTGATTACTATTGATTGTAGAAAAAACATATGCTTTTTCTTCTTCAGTCATATTAAACATTAATACAATAGGTAATTCAATATTTTTACCAGAAGCTTTTATCCCCATTAATCTATGCTGTCCATCTAAAATTTCAGCTGATATAGTATCATTATATGAAAATTTGAAAATACCAGATGAATTAAATTCTTCTACGATATAATCGTCACCATTAATTGCAAGAATTATAGGAGTAGGAAACGTAGCATCAGGATCTTCGCAATACTTAGATATTGCTTCCACTCTATTTCCTCTTAATTTTCTTTGATTTCCAATGCCATCATCTGTTCTCATATTTGAATATGCAATTGATATTAATTCATTGCTATTCATTTTAGCAATATAAAATGTACCAATTGGTTGTTGTACCTTAAATAAAAAGATTGTTTTCATATCTTAATGTTCCTTCCATCTCGAGTTTTAACTTCATTAATATTAGAATTTTTATCTATTTTATGAATTGAATTAGATTCTTGTTGTAAATAATCACCATAATCATCTAAATAATCATCCATTTTATTTTCCAAATATA
>JAZSIL010000235.1:0-12849 GCA_045533785.1 Bacilli bacterium | reverse complement strand
AATATAAGCCACTTTTGTTTTTCTTGAAGTTATTCCGATGCCTAAATATGTATCTTGATCAGAAAATACTAAAAATTGTCCAAAGAGATTTTTCTCTTTTATTACTGTAATGATTTCTTCTTTAACATTATATGTATAAGTTTTGATTAGAATTTCACCTTCAACTACAATACCTATACCATAGCACTTTGCACCTTCATCAAATACTACTTGATTAGAATCGTAATGTTTAAATCTAATATTTTCTTTTATTTCTTGTTCTGTTAATAAATTTATTATATTCATATTTTTCTCCAAAGTGTAACATTTGTTACAACATATTCATTTTAACAAATGTATAATAATAATGCAAATAATTAGAAATAATAAATATAACAAGAAGAAAAGGAGACAAAAATTTATGAAAAAAATTGTTTTAAGTTTATTTATATTTGTTTTAGCACTTGTTGTTACAAGTTGTACAATTGTAGATGATAATGGTGCAGAAGAGGAGTTATCAATCATTATGCCTACTGGAACTCCAGCACTTGCACTTGCAGAATTTGCAATGACAAATGATTATGTAAAAGAAGAAGTTGTTGCTGGTAGTGATCCTCTAGTTGCTGCGTTTACTTCAAAAAGTCATGATGTAATTGTTGCGCCAATTAATCTTGGTGCTAAGATGTATGCTACTTATCAAGAATATGTTTTATATAAAACATTTGTATGGGGTAACTTATATCTTGCAAGTAAAAATCCAATTAATTCATTTAAAGAACTTGATGGTAAAAAGGTGATAGCATTCGGTAAAAATTCTACACCTGATATTGTAATGCAAGCATTACTTAAACATCATTCTGATATAAATGTTACTGTTGATTATGTTGCAGATGTATCTGAAGCAAATACACTTCTTGCAAGCGGTAAAGCTGAAATCATTGTTACAGCTGAACCTTCTATTTCAAAATTAAAATCAAAACTTAATTTATCTGTTTTAGACCTTCAAGAAGAATGGGCAAAAATGACTGGAAATGAATCATATCCTCAAGCTGGAATATTTGTGAAAAAAAGTGTAATGAATAAAAAATATGTTAAAGATGCATTAAATGATATGAAAGAAGCAGTAATTAACGCTAATGCTAATCCAAGTAATTGTGCAGAACATGCAGTAGGGCTTCATGCATCTTTTGAATCATTAGGAAAAGAAGTATTGACAAATGCCATTCCTAATTGTCATTATCAAATCTTAGAAAGTGATAAAGAAGCTGTTAATTACTATTTACAAATGATGATTGATTTAGGATTTTCAAAACAAATGGGAGGAAGTCTACCAGTAGATGAATTCTACTATTAAAAAATATTCTTTAGGAATTATATCAATTGTATCAATATTTCTTCTATGGCAAGTTATTGTTATAATTAAAAATGATGCATTTATCTTTCCTGGAGTACTTGAAATCTTAAAAAGTTCTTTTAAGATTATTACAAATAAATCTGATTTAATTGTTCTTAGTAATACACTTTTTAAATTAATTATTGTAATTGTAATATCATTATTACTTGCGGGGATTGTTGCTTTTATATATATTATTTTTCCTTCTTCAATTTATTTTTTCAGACCAATTATTAATATTTTAAAAGCTGCTCCTTTTGCGGTAATATCAATTTATATCTTCTATGCGTTTTATCAAACAAAAGAAATTGCTCCTGGTATTGTAACTTTTTTAGTAGTATTACCTCTTTCATTTGAAGGTTTAATTGGTGCGATTGATAACATTGATAAAAATTTAATTGATGATATGAAAATGTTAGAAATAAGTACATTTAAAAAATTCATCTATGTTTATATTCCGATATGTGTTCCATTTATTGTAACTACACTTCTTCAATCATTTGGTCTTGGACTTAAAGTTATGATAATGAGTGAATTTATGTCTCAAGTAGATAAAACAATTGGTGGTGCTTTATTTAACATTAAGTATAATTATGATTATGCATATCTTTTAGGTTGGTTAGTTATTATCATAACAATTGTATCTATAATTGATATGTTAATTAGAATAATTAGTAAACGCTCTAAAATTCTTTCTATAAAAAAATAATATCCTATCATAATTTTGGTAGGATATTTTTTTGAAATAAAATTCTTTTTATACTTCATTGTTATCTTTTTCTAATAATAGTTTTTTTAATGCAAGCATAATTTGATCATATTCAATAGATTGTGCGTATGCAAACTGTTTGCGGTATTTCTCCCACATACTCCTTAGTTCAGAACTTTCTGCAATATTATGCAAGATGGAAGGAATATCTTCAATTTGTTTTGTTGTACCTCGATGAGCGGCTGTTGAATTTAGTCCCTCAATAAATACTGCATGATTGAATTTTTGTGTTGTGCTTAATATATAAGTATCGTAAAAATCTCTGGGTCGTGTATTAAAAATACCACGACGTAAGATAGTTTCAACTTTTTCGGCTAGGACAGTTTCTATATTATATGTCCAAAGTTCATAGGATTTGTTATTATCAAATATTTCTATGAAACTATATTTAACTGCGTTAGGTGTAATAATATCTCCAGTGGATACGTCAATACTAAGGGGTGTAGTTATTGTATCAAATTTAGCATTTAACATAATACGATAACCTCCATATATGTCATTTTCACGAATTGGTGAAATAGTGAGAATTTCAAATATTACATCGTCGTTGTAGTGGATATTACAAATAGTATCTAATGCACTACGAATGACTTTTGGTGTAAGAGGAAGATTTTTTAAAGTTGCATCCATATCCATGGTTGCCCTATTATCTAGTCCTACGATGGCAGCTACTAGCATCCCTCCTTTTATCACAAACTTTTCTTTATATTCAGAATTGGAAATACGAACAAGTAAACGCTCGAACATATAGTTATGTAAAATAACTTGTGCAGGAAGATTTTTTTCCTTCGCAATATTTTTAATTTTAGATTTTAAACTCGCTGCATTCACTATAAAAGAACCTCCAAATATTGATATAAAACTTTTGATATGCGCATTTTTTTTGCGTAAGCACTTAATTTATTTAAATCTTTTTTTGGATTTGCTGCATACATTTTAAGAGCTGCTAGGAATGTTTCAGTTCCGAGTTTATTACGACTTCGAACAATATCGCAAATTGTACGTTCTAAATCGTATGTTGGAACTTCATTACCTGCAGGAGTTTTCATTGTAGACTTCCCCATTTCAAACAATTCGGCTTTAATGAAATATACTTTGCATTCTTCCTTAATAGAAGTTGAAGGAATGCAATTTGATGGAGCGGTAATAGTGTGTTCAAATGGTACACGATCACTTATTCCATGTAAATATAAAGCTGTTTCGTGCGAAAAAATTACTTTATTTGACCGATTACTAATTGATAATAATTCATCATGCATATCATCAGGCATAATGTATTGACCGTTTGCAATTCGATAAATTTTTTCTTGTTTACATAGCTTATATAGCATAGCTTTTGAAATACCATGCTGTGCTGCAATTTTAGTCTTAATGATTCCACCATTTGTTTTTGCAATGTAACAAAGTTTAGAGATATAATCCATATTATCACCTCAATGTTTTTATTCATTAATATTATACACTAAATTATGATTAAAGTCAATAATAAATTTAACAATTTTGAAATATTGTTTATTTTATTATGATTAAAGTAAACAACAAATTGATGTGCTTATGAAAGTGTAAAAGCATTTTTTTATTTGTTTAATGAGTTAGGCGGAAAAACTTAGACTTATACTGAGGATTATAATATATCAAGTCAAAAATTATGTAAAAAATTTGGTATGAGGTATGATGGGCAGTTTATTGAATTTGTATCATTTGTTAGTATGAAAAAGATAATCTAATACATGAAAAGATAATGCATCCTATTATATTGAAGAAAGAATGAAAAATAATATTATAAACAATTTAATTGAAAAGATACTACTTAAGTGCTAAACTATATAATTAGTTGAGGTGGTAATCATGAATAAGTTAAGATAATTTATTAGAAAGTAAAGAAAATAATAAAAAGGAGACATTATATGAAAAAATTACTTAAATGGGCAAAGCCTTTTATTTTTCTTCTTCTTGTAATATGTTTACTTACAATTATTGTTCCTGTTACATATTCTTATGTTCCACAGTTTATTAAATATGTATTTGATAATGTATTAGAACAAAAAGATGCTGTTAATACTTTACCAGCTTTTTTAATTAACTTTTTTAATAGTTTTGATCCAATTAAATGCGTTATAGTGGTCGGAATTTCATTAGTTATTTTCCAAGTATTACGTGGTGGATTAATGTTACTGAATGGTTATTTAAAAGGTTATTATGCTGAAGGTATTGCACAAAACATGCGTAATAAGTTATTTAGACATATTGGTAACTTATCATTTAGTTATCATAATAATGTAGATAGTGGCGATTTAATTCAAAGATGTACATCTGATATTGAAACGATTAAAGGGTTTTTAAGCAATCAATTACCACAAATATTATATATATTTGCGTCTTTAATTTCAGGTGCTATTCAAATGGCATCAATTAATGTAGGTATTATGCTTATCACATTTTGTGTAATCCCAATTAACTTTATTGCAAGTGCTATTTATTTTAAATATGTAAGTCGTAAGTTTGATGAAATAGAAAAAGTAGAAGCTAACATGACAACATGTATTGAAGAGAATGTTAATGGTGCGCGTGTTGTTAAAGCTTTCGCAAGAGAAAAAGAAGAAATTGAAAAATTTGATAAAAAGAATACAACATACAAAGATGAAGTAGAAAAAATGAATCGTGCTATGGCGTACTTCTGGGGATTTAGTGATGGAATAACTATTTTACAATATGCTGTTACGATTGGTTATTGTATTTTTTTAGCAGAAAAAAATCTAGTTGGTGTTGGTGATATTGTTGTATGTATAAGTTATATATCTATGCTTGTTTATCCAATTAGATCACTTGGACGTATTATTGGTGACTTTGGTAAATCTATTGTTGCTGCTAAACGTGTAGATGAAATTTTATCTAAAGATGATGAGTATGTTATTAATGGAACACTTAAACCAGAAATTAAAGGTAACATATCTTTTAAAAATGTTAGTTTTAAATTTGATGATGCTGAAAGTGAACTTTTAAATAATATTAGTTTTGATATTAAAGCCGGTGAAACGATTGCGATAGTTGGTAAAACAGGTTGTGGTAAATCTACGATTGTTCATATTTTAGAAAGAATGCTTGAATATACAAGTGGTAGTATTTTAATAGATGGTGTAGAATTAAAAGATATCGATAAGAAATGGTTAAGAAAAAATATTGGTATTGTTTTACAAGATCCGTTTCTTTATAACAAAACAATTATGGAAAATGTAAGAATATCTTCACCAAATAAATCAGTTGATGATGTATATAGGGCTTCGCAAATGGCACATGTTCATAATGATATTTTAAACTTTGATAAAAAGTATGAGACACTTGTTGGTGAAAAAGGTGTAACACTTTCTGGTGGACAAAAACAACGTTTAGCTATCGCAAGAATGTTAATCCTAAATAAACCAGTATTAATATTTGACGATTCACTAAGTGCTGTTGATACAGAAACTGACCAATCAATTAGAAACTCAATAAAAAAATATAGTAAAGAAACTACAACAATTATTATCACTCATCGTATCACTACCGCAAAAGAAGCTGATAAGATAATTGTCTTAGAAAATGGATGTATTTCAGATATGGGCACACATGCTGATCTTGCAAATCGTGATGGATTATATGCTTCCCTTTGGAAGATTCAAGGAGCTTTAGAAGAAGAGTTCTTAAATCTTGTAGAAAAGGAGGTTAAGTAAAATGGATGAAGAATTAGAATATGAAGAATTAGATGATAAACCACAGAAGTTATCATCTTCAGTTTGGAAAAAGATTATTAAACTAGTACTAAAAAGAAAACGTCATATTATTATTATGATAATATCTGTTATAATGCTAGCAGCACTTGATGTTTTAACTCCCCTTCTTAATTCAGAAGTTATTAAAGTATTTTTTAGTGAAAATCCTGATTTTTCTAAAAAGTGGTTTTTTATTGGTTTATATGTACTTGGTGCTTTATTATATATGATTACAATATATCTATTCTTACGTCAAGCAGGTCATGTTGAAGTAGAAGTAGGTTATGAAATTAGAAAAGAAGCATTTGAAAAATTACAAGAACTTCCGTTTTCTTATTATGATAAAACTCCATCTGGATGGATTATGGCGCGCCTTACAAGTGACTCAAGAAAACTATCAGAAATTATATCTTGGGGAATGGTTGATTTATTCTGGAGTATTTTTACAATGCTTGGTGTACTTGTAATGATATATATTACAAACTGGCGTTTAGCGCTTATTATTACTTTTATAACTCCAATTATGTTTATTGTTTGTGTATATTTTACTAAAACTATTCTTATTGCATATCGAAGTGTAAGAAAAACAAATTCTAAAATTACTGGTAGTTTTAATGAATCAATCCTAGGTGCTAAAACAACTAAGACACTTTGTTTAGAAGATTCAAGATATAATGAATTTAAGACACTTACTCATACAATGAAAAATGATTCTTTAAAAGCAATATTCAGATCAAGTTTGTTCTGGCCAATTGTTCTTGTAATGGGGTATATTGGTGTAGCACTTACACTTGGAATTGGTAGTGGTGGAATCCTAGGTTATATTGGTGGTATTGCAGTAACTGTTGAAGTGTTATATTTATTTATTAACTATACAACACTATTCTTTGATCCTGTTATGGCTATAGCGAGAGTCTTATCAGATTTACAACAAGCACAAGCAAGTGCTGAAAGAATTATTGATTTAATTGAAACAAAAGTAGATATTTATGACACTGATGAAGTAAAAGCGATTTATGGTACGTTTTTGAGCCCTAAACGCGAAAATTGGGAACCATTAGAAGGTTATGTCGAATTTAGAAATGTTACATTCTCATATACACAAAAAGAAGTCGTATTAAAGAACTTTAATTTGAAAGTTGAAAAAGGAGAGACAATTGCACTTGTTGGAACAACTGGTGCAGGTAAATCAACAATAATTAATCTATTATGTAGATTCTATGAACCAACAAGTGGTGAAATATATATAGACTCTAAGAACTATAAAGAAAGAAGTATTAACCATCTACATGAAAACTTAGGTTACGTTCTTCAAACACCACATTTATTTAATGGAACAATTAAAGAAAATATTGCTTATGGTAAAATAGATGCATCAATGGAAGAAATTATTGAAGCTGCTAAAAAAGCACAAGCACATGAGTTTATAATATCTTTAAAAGATGGATATGATACTTTAGTTGGAGAAGGTGGTTCTAAATTATCTTTAGGTCAAAGACAATTAATAAGTTTTGCACGTGCAATTATTAAAGATCCAAAAATACTAATCCTAGACGAAGCAACATCTTCAATTGATACTGAAACAGAAAAACTAATCCAAGGTGTTATGAATAACTTTATGAAAGGCAGAACGACATTTATAGTTGCACATAGATTATCTACAATTATTGATGCGGATAAAATACTTGTAATAAAAGATGGAGAAATTAAAGAATCTGGTACTCATAAAGAACTTTTAAAACAAGAAGGAATTTATTATAATCTTTATAAAAAACAATTTATTAAAGAACAAATGGATAATTCAATTAAGTAATTAGAGGTTTCTCTAATTACTTTTTTTCAAAAAAACGCTTGACAAAACACTCAATGAGTGATATAATGTTAATGGAGGATAGATATATGTCATCTATATTAAAACAAGTTCGATTAAATTTAAATCTTACTCAAAAAGAAGCCAGCTCATATTTAGGTATCCCCTTAAGAACATTTCAGAATTGGGAAGAAGGCGCAAGGGTTCCAGCTGAATGGACAATTGATTTGGTTGTAGATGAACTGTTAAATTATTATAAAGAACAAGAAATTAAAGACAAGGGCGGGGTTTATTCATTTACAATGATTAAAAAAAAATTAGGAGGTGTTGTTAATAAATATGATATATCAAAAATTATTTTATTCGGTTCTTACGCAAAAGGATGTGCTAAACCAACAAGTGATATCGATTTAGTTGTTACAACTTCACTTAAGGGATTAGCGTTTTATGGACTTGCTCAAGATTTAGAAGAATTATTTAATAGAGAAATTGATTTAATTAGAGATACATCAATTATCAAAGACTCCAAAGTAGATTTAGAAATAAGAAAAACGGGGATAGTAATTTATGAAAGACAAAAATTTAACAAAAATAGTTGAATATTGTAATTGGTTAATTGAGAATATAAGTACTGTAAAAAGTTTTGATGAATTTGTAAATAATGAGGCATTAGTTTATTCTAGTTCTTTTCTAATTTTACAAATAGCTGAACATGCAAAAAAACTTTCAAAAGAAATAAAAGAAAAATATAATATTGATTGGAAACGAATAATCGGTATGAGAAATGTAATTGTTCATAATTACGAAGGTATTATTCAAGATACCTTATACGAAACATTAGTCGAAGATATACCGTTGTTGTTAGAAGAGTTATTAAAATAAATAAAAAAGATGTGTAAAATGAATTAATTCACTTTACACATCTTTTGTTTTATTTTTTTCGATACAATGATATATGTTATTAAATGAGCAATAAGTGTTGCAATCCATGAAATAGGATAAGAGATAAATAATAAACTTAAATCTTTATAATTAGTAAAATTAGTATTGGGATTAAAGATGAAATATATCCAAAGTACTCTTATTAAACATACACCAATAATAGAAGTAATCATTGGAACTAAAGAATTTCCCATTCCTCTAATACTACCACTTACAACATCCATCATGCCAAATAAGAAATATGGAAGACATAGATATGTCATTTTTAAGTAACCAACACTTATTTCAAATGGATCAGTAGTATATATCTTTAAAAGAGGTTTACCTAGTAAAAAGAAACCACCCCCAAATATGATACCAATTATAAATACAAGTAATAATGCATAAAGTAGTACTTTTGTAATATTATCTTTTTTCTTTGCGGCAACATTTTGGCTAGTGAAAGCAATAGATGCATGGTATACAGAGTTCATTGAAGTATATACAAAACCATCAAGTGAGTTAGCGGCTGAATTACCATTCATAACAGCTCCACCAAATTTATTAATTGATGATTGAATTAAGACATTTGAAATAGAGAATAAAGAACTTTGAATACCAGCAGGTAGACCAATTTTTAACATATAAAATAATTCTTTTCTGTGAATCTTTAAATCTTTAAAACTAAAATGATAACTTTCTTTAGTTTTAATTAAACAATACATAATCATAATACATGATACTACCTGTGAGATTACTGTTGCAATAGCAACACCTTCAACACTCATACCACATACAATTACAAAAAATATATTTAAGACTACATTTACAAGCCCTGAGATACCAAGAAAAAATAGCGGTCGTTTAGTATCACCTATTCCTCTTAATATCGCAGAAGTAAAATTGTATAAAAGCATAAAAGGAAGTCCAATAAAATAGATTCTTATATACACAACCGACTTTGGAAGCGGATTACTCATTAAATCTAATAACCATTTAGCAGATATAAAACCAAATATACCTACTACAACACCGATTATCAAACTTAATAATATAGATGTATGAACTACTCTTTTCATACCTTCTTCATCTTTAACAGCATATCGTCTTGCGGCAAGAACATTTGTACCAACAGAAAGGCCCATGAATAAGTTTACAACAAGAGCTGTTAAACTACCTGTAGAACCCACTGCACCAAGCGCATTAGGATCTTCACTAAAGTTACTAACAACAATTAAATCTGCAGCGTTATAAAACAATTGTAAAATTCCTGTAAGCATTAATGGAATACAATATTTAATCATATTTTTAAACATGTTTCCATTAATCATTTCAACTTCATATCGTTTTTGTTTTATTGTATTTGTCAAAATATCACCTCGTTATTTTAATTATAGCACTTTTTAGCAAATAAAAGAAAAAGATGCAACATAAAAAAATTATTGTTTTTGTAAATAAGTAAAATATTTGAATATATTTACAAAAAGTGGTAAAATATATATTGTAAAACCATTTTATAAATTTATAATTAATTAGGAGGAATATAAAAATGGCAAATGTAAAAGTAGCGATTAACGGATTTGGTCGTATTGGTCGTTTAGCATTCAGACAAATGTTTGGTGCAGAAGGTTACGAAATCGTAGCTATCAATGATCTAACTAGTCCTAAAATGCTTGCAAACTTATTAAAGTATGACACTGCTCAAGGTGGTTATGCTGGATTTATCGGACAAAACTTACACACAGTTGATTCAAAAGAACCTGTATTTGCTGAAGATGGTAAAACTGTAGTTACACCTGGATCAATCACTGTTGATGGTAAAGAAATCACTATCTATGCTGAACCTAAAGCTCAAAATCTTCCTTGGGGAGAATTAGATGTAGATGTAGTATTAGAATGTACTGGTTTCTATTGTTCAAAAGCAAAATCTCAAGCACATATCGATGCTGGTGCTAAAAAAGTAGTTATCTCTGCTCCTGCTGGAAATGATTTACCAACAGTTGTTTATGGTGTTAACGAAAATATTTTAACTAAAGAAGATAATATTATCTCTGCTGCTTCATGTACAACTAACTGTTTAGCTCCTATGGCTAAAGCATTAAATGATTATGCAGAAATTCAATCTGGTATTATGGCTACAATCCATGCTTATACTGGTGACCAAATGATTCTTGATGGACCACATAGAAAAGGTGATTTAAGAAGAGCTCGTGCTGGTGCTGCTAACATCGTTCCTAACTCAACAGGTGCTGCTAAAGCAATCGGTTTAGTTATTCCAGAACTTAATGGTAAATTAATTGGTGCTGCACAACGTGTTCCAGTTCCTACAGGTTCAACAACTATCTTAACTGCTGTTGTTAAAGGGGAAGACGTAACTAAAGAAGCTATCAATGCTGCTATGAAAGCTGCTGCTAATGAATCTTATGGTTATAATGAAGATCCAATCGTTTCTTCAGACGTAATCGGTATGAGATTTGGTTCATTATTTGATGCTACTCAAACTATGGTTGCTCCACTTGGAAATGGCTTATATCAAGTTCAAGTAGTTTCTTGGTATGATAATGAAAACTCATATACTAGCCAAATGGTTAGAACAATCAAATACTTTGCAGAAAACTGCTAATTAAAAACTAAACATCTATAGAAAAATCTATAGATGTTTTTTTAAAAAAAGTTTCGTGTATGTTTTTTTAAAAAAAGTTTCGTGTAACTATTTACAAATGATTATATTTATGTTATAATATAAGCGAAGTAATTCGTTTCACTCGTATGAAACTCTTCTTCGTTAAGTAGAAAAGTCCCTTTATTATAATAATGTTTGTGTTGAGAGGGACTTTTTATATTCTACTTCTTTTTGTTCTTTTTTATGGAACTAAGAAATGTAATCATTGCGCTTATTAATCTGAATAGTTCAGCAATAAGCTTGATTATACTAATAATCATTGCTTCTTCCTTTCTAGGAGAAGCACATTTTTTATTAATAAGAAATATAATAGTATCATGTGTTATTCTCCTTTCTCATACCCCCATTTCATGAGAAATATAGAAGAAGAGTACACATCCCCTTCGTAGTATAAATAATACTATATACGAGAAAATCAAATCACTTCATATATATAATTAGCAGGAAGTATTTAAATTGCTCTTTTAATTTTAAAAAAGTTTTCGACAATAATTAAATGTTAATTAATATATATGTCAGTTAGACAGATAAATTTCTATAGTGTATTATCACGGTATCGGAATGGTACTGTTTTTTTTATTTTAAAAAAAGGACAAGTTTTGTCCGAATACTTGATTAAATTAATAATATATGATAAAATAAACCTATCCATTCGAAATGGTACTAATATCAAAAAATAATATAGAGAAAACTTTTAATAGTTTGTATAAACAATTCAAAAGAATTGTTCAAGAAAACATTTTATTTTGAAATGGGTTTGTAAGGAGGTATTAGTATGAATGGATTAATTAACCCTATCACGATTGCTGAAAACATTAAAAAATTGAGACTTTTAAAACAACTAACACAAATAGAAATGGCCGATACATTAGGATATAGTGAAAGAACTATTCGTAGACTAGAAACTAATGGGACATATGACTTATTTGTTGTTAATTTAATTGCTCAAACTTTTAACGTTTCAGTAGTCAGCATCCTATTTAATTAGGGTGCATTTTTTTATTTTCTTAATATAGGACAAAAGACGTCCTAACACCTTTAGACATTTTTGTGATATACTTTTAGTGTGGAAAAATAAAGGTGGTGAAAATATGAACAATAGCTTAGAAAAACATCTTGCGAATAAAGGCTTTTTAGTTATTAGACTTAAAGATAATTTAGATATTGAAAATATATCAAGTGACCATAAAGAAGATTTAATTAATCATATTTTAGTTTCATTCTTAAGTTTAGGATTTAAGTTAGAAGCAAGTTCAATAGAATTATTAAAAAAACTAGATGTAAAAAACTTAAAAAAATTCTATTTAAATACTTTTGATTTACTTAAAAACATAAAAGGTGCTCATGTAAAACATAAAATATTTTATAGTGATTTCCCAAATATGAAATCTTATAAAGATTATGATTATTTTATTAATGCATTACTACATTATAGTACTGCTAGTACTGATGATTATGGATATATGCCATCTGAAAAAAATAATGTTACAAAATATTATTTTGATCAAAATAAAAAACTTACAGAAGTTAAAATACTAAAATATA
>JAZSIL010000133.1:0-2085 GCA_045533785.1 Bacilli bacterium | reverse complement strand
TAGCTGAAGATGTGAAAATAGAGTATATAGAATTGCTTCAAAATATATTAAATACAATAAAAGGAAAAGAAAAAATGATAGATATATATAGGGAAATAATAGAAATGAATGATTCTGATACAGTAGATTTTTATCTTTCATTAGCATTAATTGAATGGCAATATGGAAGGCTTCAAAGTAATACTAAAGAAAAAGCTTTATATTATGCTACAAATAATGAATATTTAAAAATTTGGGAATTAGAAGGGAAAAATATTTTAGCTAAAAGGAAACAAGTTTTAAATGAATTTGTAATAACTATCAATTCTATTCAGCCAAATGAAAAAAAGATAAAAATAATTAAACCTTTTAATTGTATATGGAATATTGGAGATATTTTTGCATATCAATTGAATTCCAACAAAAGCAAAGACTATGGAGTATACGGTAAATATATAGTTTTTCAGAAAACAGCTGAAAGTGAATCGTATCCTAAAAAAATAGTTCCAATAATAAGAGTTGCTTGTAAAATATATGAAATAATTCCAAATATGGATGATTATTTAAATGAAAAGAAAATAATATGGTTTGGGACACCTAAAGATTATCAAGAAGGAAAATTAATAATTTATAACGATAGTTTTTTATATGACAAAAAAATGTATGTGAAATCAGTTAAATCATATCCAAATTGCTTAACATTTATAGGAAATAGTTATCCAATTAAAAAAGAATATAGAGAGGCTAAAATTATAGGTGAAAATTATGATGAATGGAAAAATTTTGAAGAATCATATTTTGAATTTTACGATAAGTGGAAAGATGTTGATGAAAAAAATATTAAGTTAAAATGAAAATATGTTGTTGTTGTTAATGATAGTGCTTTAGAATAACTAAATATCTGTGAGTTAAACTCCTTTATGGGAAAACAATAACATTCAAGTTTTTAGAGAGTTAGTAGAAATACTAGCTCTTTTTTTTGCCTTGATTACCCCATATTATAACAAAAATCACTGATTTTTTATAATATTATTTCAATAATGATACAAAAATGTTGCAAAAAATAAATTGATATGTTAGAATGTAATCGAGGTATAGTCATGAAAAAATTAAAAAAAATAGCTGAAATTTATAATAATAAAGAATTAAAAGAGATGGCAATTGAACAACAAGAAAGATGGTTAAGAGCAAAAATAGTAATGCAGTTTATCTTTTTAAGAGAAAAACAAGGATACACTCAACAAGAGATTGCCGATAAGATGGGAGTAATGCGTCAACAAATAACAAGATTTGAAAATATGAGCAATTCACCAACTATTTTCTTTTTAGTCAAATACGCAAATGCATTAAATACAGAACTTGATGTTATTTTGAATGGAGTAGATTTAATAGAGGTGACAAATTATGAATAAATATGAAATTGTCAAATTTGTTGATGAGGAAGTTAAATTAGACGTCAATATTTCTCCATTAGAAAAAACAATATGGATTAACATAGAACAAATGTCCGTATTGTTTGAAAGAGATAGATCAGTAATTAGCAAGCATATTAAAAATATTTTTCTTGAAGGAGAATTATTGGAAGATTCAGTTTGTGCATTTTTTGCATATACTGCAAACGATGGTAAAGTATATAATGTTAAATATTATAATTTAGATGTAGTAATTTCTGTTGGTTATAGGATTAAATCAAAAAGAGGAGTCCTTTTTAGACAATGGGCTAGTAATATAATACAAGAATATTTAATAAAAGGCTATGCTATCAATGAAGAAAGATCACTTGTTACTAATGAAAACTATGTAAGACTTATTAATAAAGTAGAGTCACTTGATGAAAGAGTAAGTAATATTGAAAATAATTATAAACCTCAAGAATTTAAAGCTTCACAACTATTTTTTGATGGACAGCTTTATGATGCATATACTTTAATACAATCTTTATTTGAAAGTGCTAATAATGAAATTATTATAATTGATAATTATGTAGATAGAACAATACTTGATAGATTAGTAGTAAAGAAAAGTAATGTACAAGTAATTATTTATACTAGTATTAATACAAGATTACTGGGTAGAGATATAAATACATTTAATAGTCAATATGGT
>JAZSIL010000216.1:0-2123 GCA_045533785.1 Bacilli bacterium | reverse complement strand
ATTTGTAATATCATATATAAAATTATAAATTAAAAAGATTAAAAAAACTATTAAAATAACTTTTTATTAATATAAAACTTACAATTTGGAGGTATTTGTAATGACTATTCAAATAAATGAACACAATAAAAAACAAAATAGAATTGTATGCGAAAGTTTAAGAGAAGCATTGATTATTCTTATGGATAAAAAAAATTATTATAAAATTTCAATTTGTGAACTTTGCGAAAAAGCTGGTGTATCTAGAATGGCATTTTATAATAATTATGAATCTAAAGACGATCTTCTAAGACAAATTATCTATTTTCAAACTAACTTACTAATTGATAAAATTGGAAGTCCGTTTAGGGAAAAGACTACAAATGAATGGTATATTAAAATGTTTGAATGTATTAAAGAAAATAATCGTTATTTAAAAACTATTTTTAATGCAGATTTTAAATTTGAATATCTTTCAGCGATTAATGACTTAGTATTACATGATGATTCGATTTTACCAACTGACAAATATTTACGTTTAATGTGGGCAGGTGGAATTGTTAATACTATTATTTACTGGTTAGAATCAGATATGCAAGATTCAATTGTGGAAATGGCCCAATTTTGTGATAATAATTTATCTGTTTGGACAAATAAATAATATATAGAAAAAAAGAAGTAACAATTTACTTCTTTTTTATTTTTCTTTTAAATCAATTCCAAGTTCCAATCCTTCATATAAATGATCATTCCATTTGAAGTTTTTATAGAAGTTTACATGATAACGATGCATTTCTTCTACTAACAAGCTAAATTTACCAACAGTTTGATGTTTAGGGAAAATGTCAAAGTACTCACCTTTTAAATAGAAGTTAAAGAAACTTGAATCAACTTCAGTAATTAGCGTATATAAATTATTATAATCTACACTAAATTCATAAGGAGCACCATGTCTAGTTCCTTTATAGTGCATTCCTTTGTGATCTACTCTAATTTTTCCTTCGCCTACAATAAAGCTGGTTTTGTTTTTACCAATAAGTTTATATTCATCAAGATTCCCTATTTGACATTCATCTTCAAAGTAATAATCAGGATTTTCTCTAATTTCTTTAATAATGTCAGCTCGTTCTTGTTCGACCCATTCAAATGGTGATTCTGGAATTACAGCATTTTCATAAGGATGAAACTCATAGTAATCATCCATTGTTGCACCATTTCCACAAGCTGAACATTCAATTTTGTTTCCAGTACCTTTCATCGTGAATTCTTTTCCACATTTCGGACATTTAAAACAGAAATCTTCTAAACGATGACAAATTCTACCACGCGTTTCCCATTTAATTTTCTTTTCTTTATTCCAAGCATATTCATTTCTTCTAAATTTTTCATTAATAATGTCATCCATTTCTTCAACAGATAATCTTGCTACATCTTCTTTAGAAAACAAAAGCGACATTGTGGCGTGTGTTTCACCATAACGTTCATCTAAACAAACTTTTGTATTTTGTAAGTATTGACCTTCTAAGTAACATAAATATACTGGAACTTTAAAATGTTTAAACATTTTACTAGTGCCTGGAACAATCGGTTTATTTCCACCATAGTCACTTGCTAAACCTTCAGGAGAAAATGTAACACACCCACCTTTTTTTATTACTTTACTTGTTGCAGCAATCGTTAATTTATCTGGATAATAGTTTTTCTTAGGAATAACTTTATTTAGTCCAAAAATAAATGAAAATTTCTTTCTATAAAACTCATTATTTCCTGCAATCATATTTGTAATTCTTGGATATGTTGCTCCCATAACATACATATGATCTATTCTTGATAAATGATTAAATATAACAAAACAAGGTCCATCGCAATCATTTACGTTATCAATAATATGAAACTTAGGTTTATATTTTCTTCCAACAATATCAAGCATTATTGTTTTATAAAGCCATGCAATAAATCTAGGAGCTGGTTTATAATCTCTTTTTGATAATTTTTTAGATATCGGTAATTTAGCCATATTCATCCTCATATTTTCTTTAAATTTACAATTTACATTAAATTATACCATATTATAACATAGTTAAGAAACTTTAACAAGTAATTTTAAATGATATAATATGTGTATATTTACAAAACTTACAAAT
>JAZSIL010000165.1:0-2486 GCA_045533785.1 Bacilli bacterium | reverse complement strand
AATGGAATTGGTGCGCTTGAAGATCCTGAGGAGAATGCAAAAAACATTGCAGGTAAAAACTTTCTATAAAATTTTCAATGTCGTCAAGTTGATTTTTTTATTTTAACTCTTTATTTTTAAATTATTACATTAATATTACTTTGTTGGTGTTAATTCGTGTTTATAATTTTTTATTTCGTAAATTAATTTATCATATTTTGTTTTTCTTCGATTAAACGATACTTTGTCTGTTATTATATTTAAAGTTGTGGTCAAGTTATGGGATTTAAATGGTGTATCCTTTGATTTAATTAATTCAGTTTAATATTTATTTAATTTTAATGATTCTGATATTCATCAAAGTTATATAAATTTTAAAAGTATTTTGATATTAATTATTTAAATGAGTGTTTAAAATAAGTTTATATAAAAAGAGGGGCATATTATTATATATGATTACAAAAATAGCCCCATTTAAAGATATGTTTTTATGTTTGATTAATTTTTCGGTTTCAATCTGGAACTATGATTTTAGCTTAAAATGCTTTAATTTAAAAAATAAGTATTCTTTGTCTGTTTATTTCATAAGTTTATTTAAAGGGAGGGTGTTTTTTGTATGATTGATTTTGATTATGTTTTGGATGCCATCAATGATGTAACGCAGAAATCAGAAAAATATGTCATTGGAAATCATTTTACAGAACAAAGTATTTTATCTTTAGCTGATTGGGCTACATTTTTGTCTTTTAAAGAAGATAAAACATTACAATCAGATATAGAAAATTATATCTCTAATTATAAGCCTGAATTGGATATACCAAGTAAACAATTTATAAGTTCTCAAAGATCTTACATTAAACCTGTCATGTTTCAAGATATTAGCAAAAGATATTTGGAATTAATTGGTTATAAAGATGATAATCAGACTTTTAAGACTTTTAAAGGATTTAGATTATGTGCCGGTGATGGATCAGACTTTGAAATTCCAGATTTTCCCGAAACACGAGCAGAATTCAATATTAAAAATACTCCAAAATATAGAAAACCAGCAATGTGTAAATTCTCATCCATACAAGACATTCTAAATGGATTTATTTTAGATGGGACAGTATCCGATTATAAAGCAGGAGAATTACCATTAATGCACCAACATCTCCAAAATGTAAAAAACATGATCATTCCTGAGAAAACGATTTGGACATTAGATAGAGGATATCCTGCAATGGAATTATACGCAAGAATAATAGAAATGAACTCATATTTCATAGTAAGATTAAGAAAAGATAGTTATATAGAAGAAAGAATGAATATAACAAAAGAAGATTCACCCATCAGTTTAAAAATAACAAAAGACCGGCTTAAAAAATTCCATGACCCTGAATTAAAAAATATTTATTCTAAAAAATGGACAATAGACCTGCGAATAATCACAATAACAAATAAAAATGGTGAAAAATACTCATTACTAACAAATATTCCAAAAGAAGTACTAGGCACCAAAGAAATTGGAGAAATTTATAAATTACGATGGGGAATAGAAACAAATTACAATACAATGAAAAACAGAATATATATTGAAAATTACAGTGGAAAAAGACGAATATGCATCGAACAAGACATATACAGCAAATTTCTAAAATTCAACATATTCCACTACCTCAAAATCAAATTCAACAAACTCATAAAAAACAAAAAAGAACAAATAGGAGATTATAGAACATACCAAGTCGATCAAGCCAATTTAATAAGAAATTTAAAAGATAAACTACTTTTAATTCTACTTTCAAAATCGCGAAAAATACAAGAAAAAATAGTGAAAAATTTCCACAAATCCTGCATACGATACCCAAATAGAGTAAAGAAAAACACAACTACACCAAGAAAGAAAAAACCACACAGAAGTTTTAACATCCAATACCAACCAACATAAATAAAAACAAAATAACTTAAAATAAAGGAGAAAAAATTATGAATCAAAATTCACCAACTTGACGACATTGAAAAAATTGAGGAAATCAGTGCATATATAGTCACTTAACAAATTGATGTCAGGTATTTTTCTTTAAAATTTTTTTGTAGTGACTCTCCCTTACATTTCTTATTAAAGATTATATATGATTCTTCTATTAACATTTCTTTTGATTCAATAGTTATGCCTTTAATATGTTTTTTATGGATGTCCCATACGCTTTCAACTGGATCAAACCATGAAGAATATTCTGGTATATATAGAAGATAGATATTTAATGCTTCTGCAATATTTTTTGCAAAATCGGAGATGTGGGCACGTGCATTGTCTAAAAATATAACTATGCGTTGCTTATTTTGGAATATTTGATAAATTTCTAAGTCTTTAATCATTTGATATATGTAATCTTTTTTAGTTTGTTTTATTTTTTCTGGATTTTCTGTTGATTCTCTTTTACAGTGTTTTCCTAATTTTCTAGCAAGAATTGATGATTTATCTTTTTTATTTCTTTTCATTGATCTTAAAATTTTTTCAGAAA
>JAZSIL010000243.1:0-2603 GCA_045533785.1 Bacilli bacterium | reverse complement strand
TAATCAATAATAATTTGAATTTTTTGATAAAACATCATTAACTCCTTAAATTAACTATTTTTTCCAAACTACTTTATTAACAATAGTTGTATATGATTGAATAATACGTACTACTTTATCAGATACATTTTCATCGATATAATCAGGAACAGGGATACCTAAATCATTATTATCATTCATAGATACGGCAAGTTCAACAGTATTAATTAATGTATCACCTTCAAGACCTGCAAGTACAAAACAACCTTTATCTAGTGCTTCAGGACGTTCAGTAGATGTACGAATACATACAGCAGGGAAACTTTGTCCCTTACTTATATAAAAACTAGATTCTTCTGGAAGTGTACCAGAGTCAGAAATAACAGCAAATGCATTCATTTGAAGATTATTATAATCATGGAAACCAAGAGGTTCATGCATAATAACACGTTTGTCTAAAACAAATCCTGTTGCTTCTAATTTTTTCTTACTTCTTGGATGACAAGAATAAAGAATTGGCATATCATACTTTTCAACTAATTTATTGATACCACTAAATAAACTAATAAAATTAGCATCATTATCAATATTTTCTTCACGATGTGCTGATAAAAGCATATAACCTTTTTTCTTTAAACCAAGTTTTTCTAAAATATTAGATGAAATTATTTTATCATAATTAGATTCTAACACTTCAGCCATTGGGCTTCCAGTTACAAAAGTTCTTTCTTTAGCAACACTTGATGCATTTAAATAGCGTCTTGCATGTTCAGAATAACACATATTAACATCTGAAATAATATCAACAATTCTTCTATTAGTTTCTTCAGGTAAACATTCATCAAAGCATCTATTCCCTGCTTCCATATGGAAAATTGGAATATGAAGACGTTTAGCAGAGATTACTGATAAACAAGAATTAGTATCACCTAAAACAAGTACTGCGTCAGGTTTAACTTCTACCATTAATTTATAACTAGATGCAATAATATTCCCCATTGTGTCACCTAAAGATCCACCTACAACATTTAAATAATAATTAGGTTCTCTTAATCCTAAATCTTCAAAAAAAACTTGATTTAGGTTATAATCATAGTTTTGACCTGTATGAACTAAAATATGATCAAAATATTTATCACATTTTTTAATTACCGCAGATAATCTAATTATCTCAGGACGAGTCCCTACAATAGTCATTAATTTTAATTTACTCATGTTTTTCTCCTACTTCTAAAAAATATGTATCAGGGTGTTCAGGGTCAAAGCATTCATTACACCACATAAATGTTATTAAATCTTCTTCATCACTTAAATTAATAATATTATGTGTATATCCAGGAAGCATATGTATTGCTTCTATTTTTTCACCACTAACTTCAAAACTTATGATTTCTTCAGTTCCTATCTTTCTTAACTGTATTAACCCTTTACCAGATACAACAATAAAAAATTCCCATTTTGTGTGATGCCAATGTTGGCCTTTAGTTATACCAGGTTTAGATATATTAACACTAAATTGACCGCATTTATCTGTTTTAACAAGTTCAGTAAAACTTCCTCTTTGATCAACATTCATTTTTAAAGGAAATGAAATTTTATTTTTAGGTAAATATGATAAATATGTTGAATATAGTTTTTTAGAAAAACTATTAAAAGGAATTTCTGGAATAATTAATGTGTTGGGTTGTTCTTTAAATGTGTATAGCAAATCAACAATTTCACCTAAAGTAGCTTTATGAGTAGTTGGAACAGTACAATATTTCCCGTTTTCCTTTATAACAGTTTCAAGTCCATTAAATTCACAGCGATGTTCCTTATTTAATAGTGATTGAATCATTTCTTCAACTAAATCATCTATGTATAATAATTCTAATTCAACATTTCGATCATTAACCTGAATTGGTAAATCATTCGCTATATTATTACAAAAAGTCGCAACAACACTATTGTAATTAGGCTTACACCATTTTCCAAATAAGTTAGGAAATCTATAAACTAATACTTTTGAACCAGTTTCTTTTGAATAATTAAAAACTAATTCTTCTCCAGCTTTTTTACTTCTTCCATATTCATTATCATATCTACCAACACATGTTGCTTGAATGGATGAAGAAATCATAATAGGACACTTATTATTATGTTTTCTCAATGCAGATAACAAAGTGGATACAAAGTTAAAATTACCTAACATAAATTCTTCTTGATTTTGTGGTCTATTTACTCCAGCTAAATTAAATACAAAATCGGATTTTGAAGCATATAAATCTAATTCATCTAATGTTGAATCAATATCGTATTCATATATTTCATTAATATTTATTGTCGGATATCTTTTATCCTTTCCGTCTCTAATACATTTTAACACTTCAACTAGATTTTTACCTACAAATCCTTTTGCACCAGTAACAAGGATATTCATTAATTTTGTCACCTTTCTTATTATAGTTATTAAATTAATCATAAACCCCTTATTTTTTTAAAATTTTTATTCACAATTAACACAAGAACAAAAGTTGCAATAATACTTACATATATGTATAAAAAGTTATTTAAAATATTTATAAGCTTAATTCTAAATAAATTTAAACCTCTACCTTGCATTACATATAATTCTACTGATAAAT
>JAZSIL010000070.1:0-6608 GCA_045533785.1 Bacilli bacterium | reverse complement strand
TAATCAATTTAATGATTACCTTTTAAATATTATTTTTTAAATAAGTCTTCACCTGGAATTCCTGGCACAACTAACTTTTCTAAATCTAAAATACTATTTAATTGATCTAAAGTAACAAGTCCTTTAGATAAAATTAATTCTTTAATTGGAATATTTTTGTTAATAGATTCTTCAACAATCTCACAAGCAGCGTCATAACCAATATGGCTAGATAAAGCTGTTATTATACTTCTTGCGTTATTTACATTTCTTAAACAAGCATCAGCATTAACTTCAAGACCACTAATTGCAAGTTCATTAAATGTTCTTACTGCATGACGAATATTTGTAAGTTCTTCAAACATTGCCATAATAATTACAGGCAAGAAAGGATTTAGTTCAAGTTGTCCAGCTTCAACAGCATTTGTAATTGTTACATCTAATCCCATTACATAGAATGCTACTTGATTTACTACTTCTGGAACTACTGGATTAAATTTACCAGGTATAATAGAAGAACCTTGTTGAACGCGTGGTAAATTGATTTCATTAATATGAGTAGAAGCCATAAATCTTAAATCACTTGCCATTTTAGATAAATTTAGAGCAAGACCTTTAATCATGCTAGATGCATATGCGAAGCAATCTAAGTTACAAGTTACGTCAATTAAATCTTTTGCAGGCTTTAAGTTTTCTCCTGAGAACTTTGCGATATGAGGAACAACTTTTTTAATATATTTAGGAGTGGCATTTATACCTGTACCAATTGCTGTTGCCCCCATATTAACTTCACTTAATGCTTCTATAGCAGATTCTAATCTTTTTAAATCTCTTCCAATAACATTAGCATAAGATTTAAACTCTTGTCCAAGTGTCATAGGTACTGCTTCTTGAAGATGAGTTCTTCCCATTTTAATAACGTTTTTAAACTCAACTGCTTTATCATTAAGAACGTTTTGTAACTTCTTAACTTCAACAATTAATTTTTTTATTTGTTTAATTAAAGCAATCTTACCTGCAGTTTGTATTACATCATTAGTTGATTGACATTTATTAACGTGATCAATTGGATGTACAAATTCATACTTTCCTTTTTTACCACCTAAAATCTCATTGGCTCTATTCGCAATTACTTCATTGGCGTTCATGTTAATACTAGTACCAGCGCCACCTTGAATTAAATCGGTGATAAATTGGCCATGAAGACGACCATTTAGTATTTCATCGCATGCAAGCATAATCGCTTTTGAAACTTCATCTGTGATTAAATCAGCATCAGCATTAGCTTTAGCTGCACCTTTTTTTACATAAGCAAGTGCTTTAATCATTTGACGAGGAATACCACGTTTTGTAATATCAAAGTTATTTTTTGATCTTAGTGTATTAATACCATAATATGCTTCCTGGGGTATTTTTATCTCTCCAATAGCATCTTTTTCAGTACGATACTTCATATGTACCTCCTTACTGTTTTTTATTGTTCATATATATGATACCACAATTTACAAAATAATAAATAAAAAACGACTTAAAAAAAATTGTATGCATAAAATAGTTATGAGTATGAGGTGAAATTAATGAAAATAAAAATTGAAAAAACAAATAATATATGTGGAGAAATATCAATAAGTGGTTCTAAAAATGCTTGTCTACCTATATTAACAGTTTGTCTATTAACAAATGAATTAATTTATTTACAAAACGTTCCTAATATATTAGATGTGGAATATATGTTAGAACTTTTAAAAATAACTGGTGTAAGGATAAAAAGATGTGAAGAAACAAATGAAGTTTATTTAAAAAGAAAGAAAATTAAGTCGAAAATAACAAGCCATTATTTAAATCAAATTAGGGCATCGTATTATTTGATGGGAGCTCTTTTTAGTGAAAAACGAATTGTTAAGACAAAAAATCCAGGTGGATGTAATTTTACAACTCGTCCTATTGATTATCATTTAGAAGCATTTAAACAAATGGGAGCAGATATAAAAGTTGATAATGATGATATTATAATGAAAAGGAAAACTAAAAAAAATATAAATATAACTTTAAAAAATAAATCACTTGGAACAACTATTAATATAATACTTGCGTGTGTAAAAACAAAAGGAGTAAGTATTATCAATAATCCATCGTTGGAACCAGAAGTACTTGATTTAATTGATATATTAAATAAGATGAATGGTGATATAAAAGTTGATAATGATACGATTATTGTTACTGGTGTAAAAAAACTTGTTGGTACAACTCATAAAATAATTCCTGATCGTATGGAAGCAGGTAGTTATATTTGTCTTGCAGCTAGTGTTGAAAAAAGTAATATTTTGTTAAAAAATGTAAATATGAATCATTTAGAAAATGTACTAAATACTTTTAAAAAAAGTGGCTTAAATATTATTTATGAAAAAAATGGGCTTCGTATTATTAAAAACAATCAATTATCAAATATGAAAATTATTGCAAACCACTATCCAGAATATCCAACTGATTTACAGCAACCCGTTGTTAGTACTTTACTTAAAGCTAATAATGTATCATTGATCAAAGACTTAATTTATCCAAATCGATTTTCAGAAATATTTGAGCTTCTTTCGATGAGGGCTAATTTATATTTAAGAAATCAAGCATTATTAGTCTTCCCATCAAAGTTAATTGGTAAAGAAGTATATGCTGCAGATTTACGAGCAGGATTTTCATTAATAATTGCAGGGGTATGTGCAGAAGGAGTAACGATCATTAATCATGCAGAAGTGATTTTAAGAGGATATGATAATTTGGTTGAAAAACTTAGAAGTTTAAATATTAATGTAAAGATAGTTTGAAAACTCTTGTATAATTTGGAAAAATGTGATATAATATTGATGTGTTAAAAGGAGGATTCATTCTAATGAATTATTTTATTATTATTGATATAGTTATGTTAGTAATTTTGGTAATAAGTTTATTGTGTGGGCTAATAAGAGGTTTTAAAAAATCTTTAAGAAGATTTGTTGCTTTACTAATACCTACACTTTGTTTATTTATATTCTTAACACCTATTACAAAAGGGGTTATGAAAAAAAGAGTTGATTTAGGAAAACTTGATAAAATAATCCAAGTTATTCCAGATGAATATACGGATAAAACGTATTCAATTAATGATGCTGTATCTATACTTGTAACTGAATCTATTTATCCTGATGATCCTGCACTACAAGAAAATTCAGAAATGAAAGAACTTATAACTGCAGCTTCTTCGATGGTTGTTAAAATTGTTGTATATTTTGTGGGGTTAATTTTTGTTTGGATTACGAGCTTGATTTTACGATTGGTCTTTAGGATTATTTTCAAGAAAACAAATAGAAGTGGTAAACTTATTGGTCTTGGTTTTGGTGCTTTACAATTTATGCTTGTATTTATCCTAACATATTTACCATTATTTGGTGTAGTATCATTTGCTAGTTCAGTACTTCATGAAGTTGATAAGTATACAGAAGATGAATCGTTAAAAGAAGTAGTTGAATATGCTGATCTTTATGAAAATACAATTACAAAAAAATATGTACTTGGAACTGCTACAAAAGTATTATGTAAAAACAAGACTTTATCTTGTGATGCACAATTTGTTGCTGGTGGATTATCATTTAAGTTAGACGGACAAAAAGTTGTATTATTAGATGAATATTTAGAAATAAAAGATGCCATTCCATCAGTAATTAAAATTGTTGATATGGTAGAAAAAATAGATAGTGAAGAAGAAAAAGTTATTAAATTGGCTGCACTTGCTGATGAAGATATTGAAAATATTTCAAATGTTATCAGAAACACAAAATTAGTAAGAGCTGCAATTCCTGCTGTTTTAGAATATGCAGTTTATAGTAGTAAAACTGAAGAAAATAATTATAGTGATTTGATTAGTCAATTAAGTGCTCTTGATTGGGACAAAGAATTAAATGCTATAGCTAATTTGATTGATGTACTAAAAGATCATAATGATTTAGAAATTAATGTTGATAAGTTTGATTATGTATTAAAATCAGAAGGTGTTATTGATCTAGTTGAAGATTTAGTAAATGGTGTTTTACAAATAAATCTAGTCACTGAAGTTGCAATTCCACTTGCAATAAATATGTTAGAAGAAGAATTCTCTAAAGGAGAATTTGAACAATATAAAATTGATTTTACTAATATTAAAAACATTGATTGGAAAACAGATGGAACAAGTTTCGTTTCGACAATTATTAATGTATACAAAGAATACTTGAATACAAATATTGATTTTTCTGATATTAAAGTAGCGTTAAATGATGAAAAAATTGCTGACTTTGTAACTTTCACATTTGATGAAATTAAAAAATCAGCTATCATAACTGATACTTTACTTCCAACAGTAATGCAAGTTTTAATTGCTAATTTAGAACAAGATGAGACAATTGTTGATTTAGGAATTGATTTTGAAGAATTAAAGAAAGTAAATTGGAAAGAAAATTTAGATCCTATTAAAGTATTATTACATGATTTGATTGGTTCTTATCAAACATTAAATATTGATCCTGATAATATTACATTAGTTCTTAAAAATAATAAATTACAAACAGAATTAGACAAAGTAATTACTAATATTTTAAATTGTGATGTTTTTGCTAATTATTTATTACCAGTTACAATGAATTTATTAGTAGATGAACTTGAAAAGAATGAATCACTTGCTACATTTGAATTTGATTTTGGTGCAATTAGAAATACAAATTGGAAAACTGAAATAACTTATTTTAAAGATGTATTAATTGAATTCTTAAATGCATATCAAGGTCTTGATTTTGACAAAGATAATTGGGAAGCTATTTTAGATAATGAAAATTTAGCAACGTATTTAACTAATGTATATAATGCTGCTAAAAAATCAACACTTGTAAGTGAACAAATTTTACCAAAACTTCCAAATAAAATTCATGAATTAATTGATAAAGCGGATGGTTCTATTGATATTTCTTTCTTAAAAGAATTAATTGATGAAAATACTATTGATATATTATTAACAGATGATATCGACAAATTAATTAATCTATTTAAAGAAATTAAAACACTTGGATTATTAGATAATGCAGAACTTGATTTAAGTGATAAAGCTACACAAGATTCATTAATTAAAGTGTTCAAAGATGTATTTGATTTAAGTGTAATAAATGGTAAAGAAAGTGCTATTTTTAAATCACTAATTCAAATTATTGATATTGAACCTATTCTTAGTCAATATAATATTACTTTACAATATGATGCAGTAACTAATTGGGATAACGAAATTGATTATATTGCTACAATTTTCCAAAATGTAATGACACTTACAGGTAATTTTGAAGATTTTGATTTAACTCAACTTCTAACTAATATTTCAAATGAAACAGATAAAGAATTGATTGCTGATGTTGTTGCTGCAGTTGGAAATAGTGAGTTATTTAGTGATTCAATTTATACAATTTTAAAAACTGCAGCTAAAGAAATTGATGAATCATGTGAATTAGAATTATCTAACGAAGAAAAATATATTATTGAAAGTGTTAATGGATGGAAATTTGAAGCATTACATGTTTTAAATTTAATTGAAAAAATTGAACATATTGATTTTGAATCAAATTATGAAACATTAAATGCTGATGAAATGAAAGATATAATGCTATATTGTTCTGAAAGTGTTATTTCAACAAAAGTATTTGGAACAGTTTTAAATTCAGTATTTGACGGAGTTGTAAATCAGGACTTCACAAACCAAGATGTTATGAAAAACTCAGCTGATGTAGTTTATAATGCAATAAATGTTGCGTCAATTATTCAAAATGAAACAATTGATTTAAATGATGTAACTGTTACAGATGAATTAATAACTTCAATTGAAAATATCGCAACTTCAGAAGAAAACATTGAACTTACTAATCAATTACTAAATGATATTATAGGTAATGAAGAACATGTTAAATATACTAAAGAAGATATTCAAGATGCTGCAGAAGTTATTGAATCAATAATTACAACTTATCAAAATGATTCTGATCAAGAAAACTTTGATTTGGAAAATTTATCTGATGAAGATAAAGAAAAAATTGAAAATTCTGAAATCGCTAAATCAATTTTAGAATTATTATTTAAATAAAACGAAACTAAATGCACAATGATTATTAGCATATAAAAGGAGAAATCTATGAAAAAACTTTTTGAAACCCCTACTATTGAAATCATTTTCTTTGATCAAAATGTTAGTTTAAGTGCTTCAAATAATGGCAATGGTGATAGTGAATGGGGTGATGAAAACGTAGATAACGAAGGTTGGACATAATGAATAAAAGAACTAAAATATTATTAATTATTTTAACTTCGCTTATCGCAATTGTATCTGCATTTTTAGTTTATTTTAGTATTACATCTAATGGTGAAAATCATGATGACACCCTTGATAATAGTGGCGAAACAGATGATTTTTATGATGAAAATGTTGACCCAGATGGTTGGATTTAATATTTTAATAAATTAAATTATTTAATAATTAGTTTTAAAAATGAGAAGAAGTTTAGAACTCTTATAGTTCTAAACTTTCTTTTTTATTATGCCAAGAAAAATGATCCAGTGAATCATTTTTTGAAGGCGGTAAAACCACC
>JAZSIL010000296.1:0-3968 GCA_045533785.1 Bacilli bacterium | reverse complement strand
AGCACTTTAAAATGCGAAATTGCGTGTGCAAGAAAAGGCAAAAATCACCGATAACGCTGTCGCGTATCGGTGATTTTTAACGCATTATTGTGCCGTAAGTTCACATTTTAAAGAAATACTGCCTTATGGGAGCTCAGCGTTATCCAGTGACTTTTTATTATACTTGACAACATCAAAATCATATGTTAAAATATCCATTGTTCGAAAGTTCATATGCGGATGTGGCGGAATTGGCAGACGCGCTAGATTCAGGTTCTAGTGGTAGCAATACTGTGTGGGTTCAAGTCCCGTCATCCGCACCAAACCAGAAAAATCCGAACCAAATTTTCCCAATAGGAAAAGGGTTCGGATTTTTTGTTTATATCTAAGTTATACATAGAAAAAGCTCCGTAAGAGCGGAGCTTTTTTGATAATATTTTCATCATTCTTTTCAATTCATAATCCATATACTCGACTAATCCACCTGTTCGTTTGTTGCTGCACTCTACTGCATAACGGGCGGTTAGTTAAAAGTGAATAACGGAAAATTAAATTATTTAATATTCTAGTTATGAATTGTGATATGAAATTTACAAAATTATTTTGATTGATTATTTTTTATGTCTTTGATAAATTCAAATAAATCGTTCATATATTTACTTTCTTTAAATTTTTCGTATAATACTTCTTTTTTAAAGTCATTAGAATCCAAAATACCTATTTTAGATTCACGAAGAAAACGTTCAAAGCATTTTACAAACTTTTCTATAATGAAAGGATTGTTCTTTGAATCAATATACTCAAACAAAGTAAAATCATCAACTTTTCTATTGTTTATACAATAAATCACACTGGCAATGCAATACGTATTTCCATATTTATAGATAATATCAATTAAAGAATCTGAATCCGCGTGTTGTTTTTGCCTCTTTTTATAGGAATCGTTTAATTCAAATGCGTAATTTGTTGGTGAATAATATTTAATAATATCGCCAACAGATTTAATATCTTTAAAAATATCTTTACGTACTAAATCATTATCTTTAATTCCTATAAGAGCACCTTTGGAACTTCGTGCAGAACCAGGTTTTTGAATTAAATAAGTTTCGACCAATTGTGCAAAATCATCGATGTAGTAACTATATTTATATGTAGGAGTACCGCCCCGTTTGCTAATCTCAAAGCAAATATTATTGTTTTCGCATTCATTCATTAGAGCGTTAATATTTTCTGCAAATTCATATGTAGTAGTAATATCAACTTCAGAAATACTTTTCTGCCTATTTAATGAAACACTGATATCTTTAGCAAAGGAAAGAGCGATATCAGATACAATAATTACCCTTAATAAGACCCAGGCATCTTTAAGATTGCTTTTTTCTTTTTCATTTGCACTATACCACTTTGCTGCGGTTGAAATGGTTTGGGCTCCATTTATAACTGAAAAGTAATTGCTGTCAGAAAACTCAATTGTTCTTGGTCTATTACAATTAAAATTATCGTGGTTAACAATTATCGTGATTCCATTACTGTTAAACCAAAATTCCTTAGGCTTTTCACTTAAAGTTTTGCATATTTCCGTTTCAACATTAAGTTCGTCAGTAACTTTATATCTAACGTTTAAATCGAACAGGGAATCACCAACAGAATTATACATATTTACAATATCAAACAATGATGCTATATAAACATATCCTTTAGCGTTTTCATTGTCTGGAGTATTATCGAATCTGTACTGTAAGGAATCAATACGACTTGTTATTTCAATTTCATATTTTCCTTTTGTAACACCTATAAATTCCGCTGATATATCTTTAATAGTTTTAATGTTTTTCCCAAGAGACAGCTTTTTTGATAATGAGATTTTAAACTCTTTCTTAAAATCTGGATTATTAATATAGAGTTTATCTTGGATGTTATTAACAATAAAGAGAAATTTCGACGACTTTTCAGCCTTGAAATCGACAGAAATTTTATCAATTACCTTTTTAACTGTTTTTTTAACAGAACTGATTTTTATAAAATAATATTCGCAATCATCAGTACTTGAATACCACGAATATACCCCTAAATGTTTTAATGTAACAATAATTTTATCAAGTTCACTGGTAGGTATATCTACTCCGTTGTTTTCAAAATAATACTTTAATATTTTAACATAATTGTTATTGTTTTTCCTCATTTGTATTAAACCTCTATTTTTAATAATTCCTTTGAAGAGTCTACTTCTTCATTATTATAATAAATGTTAATTTCATTAAAAGCTTCATCTATCAAGTCATTATATTCTTGTATTGCAATTAAAATCGAATTTGAATAACTTGGGATTTTTGTATCATCTTTTAATTGAATAAATCCTAATTGATATCCTCTTAATACTTTTTCAAATTGCCGAATAAATTTTTGGTGCTTATCTGAATTACTAAAAATTTGAAACATATAATATTTGATTTCATTTTTTAAATTACACATTAAAAGTTTAAGTTCATCGTTAAAATCAAACTTAGCATTTTCAATTCTTAAACTTTTTTTCTTAATTTCCTCTATAAGATTTTCAGCTTCCGGATAGATCGAACCAGTGTGAATTCCAAAAAGCTCTTTTAGTTCTTTACGCAAAGTTTTCTTTGAGTTTGACGGAATAATAATTTCCTCATACATATATTTAGGTAAATATTCAACATCATTTCCTTGAAAAAGAATGAATGCTCCTTGTTGTGCAATTATTCTATTGTTTATCTTTAAATGATCAATTAATTTATGATTCTTTGCAAATAAAGCATTGTTTAGAAAAGTGTCTTTATTTGTAATAATATCTTCATATGATTTTGTAATATTTTCACCAGCGGGACAAAAGATTGTATCTATAAAGAACACAAAAACCTTTCCATTTTCTTCATCATATTCAGTTTCTTTTAAACGGTAGTATGGTGTTATGGCAAAATATAAAGCAACCAATGAGTTGTATGATACATCTAACAGTCTGCTTGGAAATCCATCATGCTGAGCGGAAATTGCATTTTCTAAATAATCTTCACCCTTAGATATTTTGTTGGCTTTCATTTCATCAAAAATATTTTTTTCGAAAAACTGGTAGTTTTTCAAATAATCTTCTCGGTAAATATTAGGTGTGCACGGCGTAGAATACTCTTTGCATTCACCTCTATAAGTTATAATAAATCTATCATCATCTTTAGAAGCTATTATATCAGAAACAAGTTCTATATAATCTTGAACACGAGTTATAATTTTTCTTTTCATCTGTTAGAAAATACACCCTTTCTGCCTATAATAATTTAATATGCTACTAGTACTATTATGCAGCAGTTTACAAAAAATAATTTAGATACTTGTTATTTGTTGTGACATACTTATCAATTGAATTCAACATATGCAAGACTATATTTAGAGTATAACATACTTTATAATCACTGTCTCGTCTTCGTATCATGAGTCTGATATAATTTTTTACTGTGTTAATAATTAAATGTTTCGCCTTTAAATTTAGATATTTAATTATAATTTAAAGTAAGTATACAAACAATCCACTTTACAAAAACGCTTCGATTTTCGACAAAAATGCTTGCTTTTCGACCTGATTCCATCATTTTGCAATCCACACATTCGACAAAGCCTCCTTTAATTTGTACAATTAAGCTACAAAATTAAAGGAGGCTATTTTTATGTCAAACAATAACAAAATCCAATACCGCCGAGTTGGTGATTATTTAATCCCGAACCTCATCTTACTGCCCGAAGAAGCAAATATTACTCTCGGTAAATGGGGAATGATGCACAAGGATTATCTTGAAAAGCATAAGACTGCACTTTTCAACTCCCTGCTTATTCAAGGCAATCTTTATCAGCACTGTGCTGAGGTTGAAGTTCAGGCTCGGAATATGTTTGATACTCTTGTTGAGCAGATGAGAGGGTTTGAAGGAATCACAGAAGAACTGGAAGAGCAACATCAATTCGAATGGGTGCAGAGAATG
>JAZSIL010000076.1:0-8421 GCA_045533785.1 Bacilli bacterium | reverse complement strand
AAAAATGGAAGAAGTAATAGATTATATCACAGAACTTGGTGCATCTTGTTATATCCCTGTTGTAATGAGTAGATCCATTGTTAAAGTAAATTTTGAGCAAATGGAAAAGAAAAGTACAAGATATGCTAAAATAGCTAAAGAAGCAGCCGAACAAAGCCATCGTTTAAAAATTATGGAAGTAAAAAATGTTGAAAATTGGAAAAATTTTTTAAAACTTGCTGCTAATTATGATTTATGTTTATACGCTTATGAAGCTTCCCCTAAAGATGATTCTTTAAAACAAATATTAAGAACAAAAAAATATCAAAATATTTTAGTACTTGTCGGTCCTGAAGGTGGAATTAGTGAAAAAGAAGTTGAAGACTTAAAGAAAAACAACTTTTTACCAATTAGTCTTGGTCCACGTATATTAAGGACTCAAGTTGCACCATTATATGTTATGAGTGCTCTTAGTTATGAGTGGGAGGCTAAAGAATGAAAACATTTGGTATCTTAACACTTGGTTGTAAAGTAAATAGTTATGAGAGTGAAGCTTTAATTAATAAATTAATTGATAAAGGATATGAACTAAAAAAATTTAATGATTTATGTGATGTTTATATTGTAAACTCTTGTACTGTTACTAAAACTTCTGATCAAAAATCTCGTCAAATGTTACATGCCGCAAGAAGAAAAAATCCAAATGCTGTTGTGGTTGTAATGGGATGTTATTCTCAATTAAATATTGATGAAGCAAGTAAAATTGCTGATATTATTGTTGGAACTAATAATAAACTTGATGTTGTAGAACTTATAGAAAGTTATTTAAAAACAAAAGAACAAATTTTACAAGTAACTGATGTTTTAAATAACCCAACATATGAAGAAATGAAAGTAAGTGTATTAAATACTCATACAAGAGCATTTATTAAAGTACAAGATGGTTGTGAAAATTATTGTAGTTATTGTGCAATTCCTTATTCGAGAGGGAAAATAAGAAGTAGAATCCCAGATAATGTAATAGATGAAATTAATAATTTAGTAAAAAATGGGACTAAAGAAGTAATTTTAGCTGGCATAAATACTGGTACCTATGGCAAAGATTTAGGTCATATCAATTTAGCTGGACTAATTACAAGAATCATGGAAGAAACATCTATTTATCGACTTCGTCTTTCTTCTATAGAATTAATGGAAATCACTGATGAATTATTAAATACATTAGTTAAGTATTCAAATCGTGTAGCAAATCATCTTCATATTCCTTGTCAAGGAGGATCTCAATCTGTTCTTGAAAGAATGAATCGAAAATATACTTTAGAGGAATATGAAAATAGAATAAAATATATTAGAACTTTATTTCCTGATATTGTGATTACAACAGATATCTTAGCTGGATTTGTTGGAGAAACAGTTGAAGAATTTAAAGAAACAATTGAGTTTATTAAAAGAACAAAATTTTATGAAATGCATGTTTTCCCTTATTCAAGAAGAAGTGGTACCGTTGCAGATGGTTTAGATGGGCATTTAGATAAAAGTGTCATTACTGCACGTGCTAAAGAAATCGGAGAACTTGCAGAAATATTAAAAGAAGAGTACATTAATAATTATATTGAAAAAGATGTTTATGTGCTTGCAGAGGCTAAAAAGAATAATTATTGGCATGGACATACTAGTAATTATTTAGATGTTTATTTTAAAAGTGATATTGAGCTTGAGAATAAAATTGTTAAAGTAAAAATCAAATCTTATCAAAATAAAATTATTTTAGGAGAAATGGAGGAAGTATATGAGTAAATTTAAGGATTACCATTTTAAAGAATATATAAATGAAGCTTTAAAAGAAATTAATTTTACAGATCCTACTCCTGTTCAAACAAAGGTTTTACCTAAAGCTATAAAAGGACAAAGTTTAATGGTAGAAAGTGCAACAGGAAGTGGAAAAACACATTCATTTATGCTTCCAATTTTTCAAAACTTAGATGTTCATGATCATTCTTGTCAAGCAGTAATTATTTCTCCCACAAGAGAATTAGCAGAACAACTTTATAATGTAGCATGTCAAATTGCTGCACATTCTAATCCAGAAATTACTGTTGCTAAAGTAATGGGGGGAATTGACAGAGATACTGAACTAAAAAGATATGAAAAATTAGAACCACAAATTGTTGTAGGAACAATCGGTAGAATTCATGATTTAGTTATTGAATCTAATGTTTTAAAAATTCATAATGCTAAAACTATTGTTATAGATGAAGCCGATATGATATTTGAAGAAAAAGAAATTGTTGAAGTAGACCATATTATGGGGAAAATTCAAGATATGCCACAATTTTTGATTTTCTCTGCTACTATTTCAAAAGGTTTAAGAGCATTCTTAAATAAGTATTTACAAAATATTGAAACAATTGTATTAGAAGAAAAAAATCTTACTAAATCAAATATTGAACATTTGATGCTACAATGTAAAGCAAAACAAAAAGAACATGTTTTACTAGATTTACTTAATATTGTTAATCCTTATCTTGCGATAATATTTGTAAATAAAAAGGAAAAGGTAGAGTCTCTTTCACTAATGCTTGCTGAAAATGGATATAAAGTAGGTAAAATTCATGGTGATATGAATGATCGAGACCGAAAACAAATGTTACGAAGAATTAAAAATCTAGAGTTTAAATATGTTGTTGCAAGTGATATTGCTGCTCGTGGTATAGATATTGAAGGCGTAAGTCATGTTATAAATTTTGATTTACCTGTAGATACAGAGTTCTATATTCATAGAACAGGTCGTACTGCTAGATTTAATAATACAGGAACTGCAATAAGTTTATATGCATATGATGATGATTCATATGTGACTGGCTTAAGAGAAAAAGGGTTAATTGTAAAATTTGTAAAAATTAGTGATGGTGAACTAGTTCAAACTAAACTTGTAAAAAGACAAGCAAGGAGTTTTGTAAGAGAAATAGAAGAAAAAGTTCATCAACAAGTAAGAATGCCGAAAAAAGTAAAACCTGGTTATAAGAAAAAGCGTAAAGCTGAAATTGATAAGAAAATCAGAAAAGCAAAACGTGAATATATAGCAGAAATATATAAAAGAAAAGCAAAGGAAAAGAAATAATGAAAATTGGATGTCATGTAGGAAATAGTGGACCAAGTATGCTAGTAGGGAGCATTAAAGAAGCTCTTTCATATGGAGCAAATTCATTTATGGTATATTTAGGCCCTCCCCAAAATACAATTAGAAAACCAATTGAGAGTATGAATGCAAACTTAATGGCAGAAATAGCAAGAGAAAATAATATTGATTTAGATGATATTATTATTCATGCCCCATACATTGTTAATCTTGCAAGAAAAGATCCCGAAAAATTTGATTTTGCGGTAAGATTTATCGCAACCGAAGTAAGCGGTGTTCATAATATTGGTTGTAAATATTTAGTTCTTCATCCTGGTTCAGCCGTTGATTCAGAAAGAAGCGATGCATTATTACAAGTATCAAGGGGAATAAATGAGATAATTAAACTTACACCTAATGCTCGTACTGTTATTGCGATTGAAACGATGTCAGGTAAGGGTAATGAAGTAGGAAGAAGTTTTGAAGAAGTTAAATTCATTATTGATAATGTTAGTGATAAATCACGTATTGGAGTGTGCTTAGATACTTGTCATATTAATGATGCAGGGTATGATTTAGTTAATAATTATGAAAATGTTATTAATGAATTCGATCAAATTATTGGCCTTGAATATTTGAAAGTAATTCATGTAAACGACTCTAAAAATCCACTTGCATCGCATAAAGATCGCCATGAAAATATTGGATTTGGTAGTTTAGGCTTTGAGACAATCATGAAAATATTTAATGATAAAAGATTTGTTGATATACCTAAAATATTAGAAACTCCATATGTTTCATCAATCGATAATAAAAGTAATTATGCACCATATAAACATGAAATTGCAATGATTAAGAGTGGTGTTTTTGATTCTAATTTAAAAGAAAAAATCATAACAGAATAAAATGAAAGGAGTTCAAAATGAAAAAATTTATTAAATCATTATTTATTCTTGTTTTATTGATTAATTTATCAGTGGTATTAGTAGTAAGTGCTAAACCTACTGTAAATTTTGAAAGTGAAGCTATTAAATCTTATACTGATGTAGTTTCAAATGATGTTTATGGTGTTGCAACAATTAACCAAACAACGATTACTTCATATAACAAAAGAGTTATCACAGAAAGTAAACTTGCACATCATAATTCGTATTGGTTAGAACCTAATGTAAGTTTAGCTGATTCAGATTTAAGAGTTGTTAACTATACATCTGGTTCTGCTACTAACTGGGATGGCGTTAAGCCTACTGAACTTGCAAAGATTTATGAAAAAGAAAATCCAGGTTGGATTGTTGTTGGGGGAACTAACGGTGATTTCTTCTGGATTACAGATAACTGTGAAATTCAAGGTACTTCAATGCAAGAAGGTGATTTTTATAAACCATATGATTATAATGTTGGCGGCCACATGGCAATTGGTTTTAGAGATGATGGATCATATATTTATGGAATAGTAGATGCATCTGATAAACAATATGTTCAAATTCTTGGTGAAGATGGCAAATATACAGAAGTTGCTATGATTAACGGTGTTGATGAAACTCCTAGTGAAACTGGTGTTACACTTTTAACAAGATTTACAACTTGTCCTACTCCACAAAGAGACGTTCATTATGCGGGTACATTACCTTATGATTTAAATGGGTATACTGTATATAAAGTTAAATATGATGTCCAACGTTTTGACCGTGATGGAAGTAATAAGGCAGGTGAACATCGTGTTTTTGTTAAAGGAACTATTATAGAAGTTGTAAATGATGTAACAACACTTGAAATAGATGATAATGAAGCTTTAAGTTACTTAGTTACAAAAGATAATTCACTTTCTACTTTAAAAGTTGGTGATTATGTTCGCTGCCAATGTAAATTAGAAGGTGATTGGGAAGGTGTAACTAATATTACAAGTGCATATAATCAAATTTTAACAAATGGAGAAGTAATTGATTATAATCAACCTAATGATGCAGATTCAGGTTATATTAATGCGATTAAAAATAGAACAATTATGGGCTTCAAACCTGATGGAACTCCTATTATGATGGTTGTTGAAAAAGGCTCTTATGGTGCTTCATATGAAGAATGTGGTGAAATCTTAAAGGGACTTGGATGTGTTGAAGGTTTCTTATTTGATGGAGGAGGATCAAGCTGCATTTTTGTTCGTGATAATACAGGTAATTTTGTAACATTAAATAAACATGAAGATGGCCGTGAAAGAAGTGATGGTAATGCTGTATTACTTGTTAAGCGTGATCCTGGATTTAATATTGCAATTAGTGATTTAGGTCGTTTTAGTGCAACAGTAAAATTGAATATTACAAATCAAGATTACTTTGATAAGTTATCAAATGTTAAAATTACATTAAACGGTGAGACAAAAGATTATAGTCCTGAAGGAGTAAAATTTGAAAACTTAGAGGAAAATACTGATTATGTTGCTAGTGTATCTTACTCTTTAAATAAGTTAGATGATAGAGAAAGCCAAGTTAATAGTTCACACACTAAAGAATTTAAGACACATGGATTTACTGCTCCTAAGCATGGATTAAGTATTGAAAATATTACACATAATTCTTTAACAATTAAGAAAAATACTACTTTAGAAACTGCTAGTTGGATACAAGACGTTATTGTGCACGTTGGAAGAATGACTTTCAATATGGGAAATAATAATGAGATTATTTGTAATGAATTAGACAAAGATACTGAATATGAAGTTTATTTCGAATATACTGTTGTAGATCCAGAAAGTGGAAAGAAATATCCTCAAAGTTCTGCGCCTACTTATGTATATACTTTACCATTCTGTGTTCCTTCAATTGTTAAACTAGAAGAATCTAGAAAAGGATCTTCATCTTTAACATTAGACTATGAGTATATTGATGACGATGATAAAGTACAAAATGCTTATATATTAGTAAATAATGAAGTTTCTAAAACTATTGCTGTTCCATCTGGTTCTGTTACACTAACAGGGTTAAAATTTAAAGAAAATGACTATGTAATTAAACTAGTTATTGAATATTTAAATACTGAAGAAGAAATGGTTAAAGTAGAATCTAATGAGTTATCATATATAAGAGAACATATTCATAATTTCATTGATGGAGTTTGTGAATGCGGTGAAACAGATCCAAATTATGTTCCACCTCACGTTCATAACTTTGTAGAAGGTAAGTGTGAATGTGGTGAAATAGATCCAAATTATGTTCCACCACATGTTCACGAATTTATAGATGGCAAGTGTGAATGTGGTGAGACTGATCCAAATTATGTTCCACCTCACGTTCATAACTTTGTAGAAGGCAAGTGTGAATGTGGACAGACTGATCCAAATTACGAGGCACCTCACGTACATAACTTTGTAGAAGGTAAGTGTGAATGTGGAGAAACTGATCCAAATTATGAAGCACCTAAGAAAAAATGTGGAAAGAAGAGTACTGAATTATTAATTGCCACTCTTCCTGCTGCATCAGTAATTGGCGTAATGTTCACCGAGATAAAATAATCGAAATAAAAAAGGTATAACTACCAAATTAATGGTAAGTTATACCTTTTCCTTTTATATAATATTTAATATTTCTTGTTTAAGTTCAGTAATAATATTTTCCTCTTTAATTTTTCTAATAATTTCGCCATGTTTAAATAGCACAGCTTCATTATTTCCACCTGCGATACCAATATCAGCATGTTTTGCTTCACCAGGACCATTAACAACACATCCCATAATTGCAACTGTAATATTTGAGTTGATAGTGTTTAAAAATTTTTCAATTTCATTTACAATTTCTACCATATTATATTTTGTTCTACCACATGTAGGACAACAAATTAAAGTCGGTTTTGTGTATAAATTATGCATACTTAAGATTTCTTTACAAGTTGGAATTTCATTAACAGGATCTCCATTAAGAGATACTCTTATAGTATTTCCTATCCCTTTATTAAGAAGAACACCAAGAGCATAACTCGATCTAATAGATCCTGCAAGAACAGTTCCTGATTCTGTTAGACCAATATGAATAGGGTAATTGAAATGCTCACTTAGTAATTCATTAGTTTTAATGGTATTTTCAATATTAGTTGATTTAATACTTAGAACAATATTAAAGAAATCTAATGATTCAAGAAGGTTAACATGATTAGTAATACTCTCAAGCATTGCCTCAGGTGTTGGTCCACCATATTTTTCAAGTAATTGTTTTTCAACTGAGCCACTATTAATTCCAATTCTAATTGGAATATTATATTTTTTTGCAGTTTCAACAACTTTTTTTACATTTTCAAAACTTCCAATGTTTCCAGGATTAATTCTTATTTTGTCAGCTCCTGATTCAATCGCTTTAATTGCTAGACGGTAATCAAAGTGAATATCTGCAACAATCGGAATATTAATATGTTTTTTTATTTCGAAAATAGATACTGCATCTTCTTCATCTAAAATTGCAACACGAACAATCTTGCACCCAACATTTTGTAAATTTATTATTTGTTCTACTGTTTTATTAATATCTTTAGTTGGTGTATTAGTCATCGACTGGATTGCTATAGGATGATTTGCTCCAATAAAAACATTTCCAATTTTAATTTCTTTTGTAACTTTCATAAGTCTCCTTTTTTTAAAAAAACTCTAAAGAATCTTTAGAGTTAGTTTATTTTTTAGTAGATTTTTTTGTAGTTTTAGCTTTAGTGGCAGTTGCAGTTCTTGGCTTTCTTGCAGGTTTAATTGTAGTACTTGCAACAACTTTTTTACCACTAGGATTATTTGTAGTTTTTCTATCGTAGATACGAACAATTTGAATAATTTTATTTCCTTGATCATCATAGCTAATTACTTTACGTTTTTTAGCTTTACGTTGTGGTGAACGAATACGACCTTTTCTTAAAAAATTATAAATTGTACTACGTGATGCTTGAACTCCATATTCTTCTTGAATAATTCTTGCAAATTCACTGAAGTTAGTACCACGGAAACTTTTACGATAAATTTTACAAACGAATACACCAATTTCTTCATCATATGTATTGTATGGTTTGTAGTTTTTATTTTTGTGAATTACACCTTCACGTCCTTCGTTTAAAACTTGACGTTTTAGGTTTCTAACTTGACGAGTTGTAATTCCTAATTTTTCTGCTGCTTGAGTTCCGTTGATTTCACCATTAATTAATGAAGTGATAACTCTTAATTTTTTCTTTTCGGTTTTTGATAATTTCTTTGGTTTTTCATCAAGAGTAAAATCATTAATGTTGATTGCATCAGTTAATTGTGTACTCATAATGACTCCTTTCAATCGTAATACACTAGCCGGAAGTAATATTATACAAAA
>JAZSIL010000094.1:0-2284 GCA_045533785.1 Bacilli bacterium | reverse complement strand
GTTCTTCATCTTGAACTGACGTGCATCGTCTTCGTTTTCGATACTTCGCAGATGCAAGGTGACTTCCTTGTATTCTTCACTCCTTATTATCTTACATACATCCACAAGGCTCATCCGGTCTTTCTCATACTTCTGAAAGACTGACTTACCGTAATGGCTGATGAGTTCTTTGGTTACATTATAGTTTTCCATTATACTCATATTTTAGTTTATAAAATGAATTTATTTTCTCGTGAAAAGTAAAGGTTAGCTAGCATTTCCTTTTTCTTTTCGATGCAAAACTAATACATAACCATATGGATGTCAAGCTATTAACTTGATTTGTAAACTACAACAAAGTTGACAGAAGTACATTCAATTTTATCGTTTATCACATCTTAAGTTGAAACATTATAATTGAGAAGTAAACTTAATAATGAATAAGTTGATGAAACGAATGATTTCATCAACTTAGTTGAATTCAATTATTAAATTAATCAACTAATTTCTCACAAATGGCATTATAAATAAAAAAATAAGTTGATTAGCCATGTATTAACCAATCAACTTATCCTTATAAAAAGATGTAACAAATCAACTTGCGGCGAAAACTCTAACAGGAAGAGGGGAATTTGAATTAGTATTTATGCTCGAAGGTGAATAATTAGCTAATAATATATCCAACTTTTCACTAAAAGACCGATTCTTATCTTCATTATTGCTTAATAGATTTATGTTATTTTTTACTTTATTAAAAGCTTGATAAGTTGGTATAATAAATTTCCCCTTGTAGCGTTGAGTAAAGTAATCATAGAACTTCTTCCATTCACTTTGTATATTATACCGTTCCATTAAGAATACGATACAATCTGAAGCTAATGTATTACCTCGATTTGAATATGCTATATTGTCAAAGTTATCTATTACATAACGTAGCATCAAAATTTCATCGCGTGAATGATTTGACAACAACTTCTTTTCATACGTAACAAAATCATCATTGATAGTCTTATTAAGTTCCTGTTTAAAGACATATGCATACCAACCATTTCTATTAAAAAAATGGTAATATTTAATTAAATCTTCATTATTATTTGGATTTATGTTGAAATCGACAAACTCAACATTCAGTTTAGAGACATCATTAACAAACGCTTTCATTGCCAGCAAGGCTTCTTGATAATCCCTATCGTATAATTGCTTTAGTATGGTTGGCGATTTGCGATTTACTTCCACTATTTTTAGAACTTCCAAACAAATAGATGAACAATTATGTAATGTCTTAAAGAAACAAGAGAAGGAGTGACATAATATCTGTATAGATTTTGGAAACGATTTCGCACCAAACAAATCATATTGAAAGCCACTGTTACATAAAAAAGAATAAGAATGATCAGAATATGAAACTTGATGCCCCGTATAATTATATTTCCTATATGGACTTCTTGGCCTAAAATTTAATCTTGTCCTTATAAGAAAACTATAGGACTTGCGTATCTTTTTCAAAAGTCTTTTAAGTTTTGAAAAGTAATCTTTATCAAACGCATAATAATGATTGATAAATTCATCTGCCAACTCTTCAAGTTCAATCAGATACTTAGCTAAATTGTTTTCCTGTTCTTTAAGTTCAGTTACTAACAGTTTAATGCGTTTAAGGTTATATTTATTAAGTCCCATAAATACTTGGTCATCCTGATAACGGATAGCCCAATCGTAAATTTTGAATAAATAATCAAGTCTGTTTATATCATTCATCTCTATATATTTTTAATTTCCTCAAAATTAAGTACTTCTGACCATATATACAATTACAATGCATATAAATTTTAAAAGTTATGTAATTTTTGTATGAAATAACCCAATTATAGGGATATATTTACAAACTTTAGACTGATAATATCATCATCAGCAATTATTTCGCACATTCCCCAAAATGAGTAAAACGAGAAAGACACATACTTATCTTATCCCCATAAGATGTATATCTTTCAAGCGTAAGATGTATCATCTTATCACCCTAAGAAACGGATGGAAAATCTGAAAAAAATATTTAGAAAAATAAGTGAATATTTTTATGTAAATGCTTGCATTTCAGTGAAAAAAGTTGTATATTTGTATAGTTGGAAGAAGGGACGAAGACAGGCGCCGGTCCAAGGAACTGAGGTCAACAAAAGAGAATTTTTAACACAATTATTAAACACAAAAACCAAACTAGTATGATTGATTATTCTGTTTCAGCCCGTCCTAATCCTATCAAGAAGGATGAAGACCCATTGTTCTACGCAAGTCCGCAAGTCAGCGAAAT
>JAZSIL010000142.1:0-8689 GCA_045533785.1 Bacilli bacterium | reverse complement strand
GTATAATTTCCACTTGAAATTACACCACCAATCGATGATATTTTTGTAAAGTAAACTGGAGTTTTTCTTAAATAATTTGTAACTTTTATTGAATCATTAGGTGTAATATTTAAAATGATTAATTTCATTTAATTCATCTCCTTTTAAAATAGTGTTTTTTTATTGTAAACGTTTTTATTTTTTGTTAAAATATTATATTGAGGTGATGCGAATGGTGACTAAACAAAAATTAAAAAACGTTTTTAAGAAATCTATTATTTGTTCATTATCAGTATTTACTATGTTATCCCTGTCAAATTGTTCAAAAGGACCTAGTACAGATTATATTGATAATGCAATTGCAATTGTTTACCAAGATGAAAAACCATATTTAATCAATGCTGAAAAACAAACTTATGCATTAGATTACTATGATGAAGTCATTGAAATCTTCAATGAATATATTGCTGTTAAAAAAGATGGTAAATATGGTTTTATTAATCGTTCGGGAAAACTTACTGTTGAAGCTTTATATGATAAAGTATACCCTATGTATGAAGAAAAAGCTGTCGTAATCAAGGATGGACAATATCAAATTATTGATAATAATGGTAAAACTCTTTATACTTTTGAAAACGAAGTGATTTCAGAGGGCTATTTTTCAGAAAATTATTTAGTAATTACTAAATCAAATAAGTATGGTTATTTAAAATACATTCCTGAAAGTAACACATTTGAGTGTTCTGAAATAATCTATGATTCTGCAAAGCCATATAAAAATGGTTATGCTGTTGTAGCAAAATATGGTGAAGAAATTATTTATAAAGTTGACGATGAAGGTAATATTACTGAAGAAATAGAAGAAATTAAAGTTTCAGAATTTCTAAAGTATAATTACTTAGACCAAAACTTTAATCTTCTTTTCGATGAATTTACTTATGACTATGCTGACAATTTCTATAATGGATATGCAATCGTAGGTACTTATGATGATATCTATATTCCAACTGTAGGTGAAAAAGAAGACTATCATCCTGAATACAACGATTATAGATTCAAAAAAGAAAGTACAATTGTCTACAAATACATAACAGTAAATAACGAATCACTACATTTTGATCATGAATATGATTTTACATATTTTAATAACCGTTGGCAAGAAATAACAGAGCATAGACATATTACGGATGAAATTTATCTACCATATGCTCAAAGTTTTACAACTGATTTAGCTTTTGTAGCAAAATATCGTTATTCTTCTATTCAATCGCATTTAAAAGAATATATGTTAATTAGCACAACAGGTAAATTAGACTATACATTTGCAGTATATGAAAAAACTGGTTATAAATTTGGTTATGATACTGGTCACAATAATGCTGAAAGTTATCAAAGTCAATCTCCAGGTTTATTTAGTGTAGGAAACATCACAAAGATTAATGATACATATGCATTTATTGCAGGTCAAACACTATCTTCTCCAAGTTTTAAAGTATATTATTTACAATATAGTTTTACAAATGATGACTATGTATTCCAAACTGTAACTTGGGATGTTATTAAAAAAGTTGTAAATGATGAAGGTGTTGAATCTGAAATTGTCCCTGAATGGGGATTAAAATATAAACATGATTACCTAAAGAATACTACTTCTAATGTTTCTTTAAAACATGCTATCGAAAATCCATATGAAATGACAGAATTAACAATTTCACCATATTATAGTTCGGATTGTTTAGTAAATTCTATTAGATTAAACAAATCTAATAAATATGGTCTTGTTAAATATGAAACTGGTTCATCATATAATGAAAAATTTGAAGATTACACAAACATTTTAACTGCTTCATTTATTTTAGACCCAATATATGATCGAATTATTTACTAGGTGATAATATGATAAAGTTAAAAAATATTAATAAATTTTATAGTTCACAACAAGGAAAATTCCATGCATTGAAAGATATTACACTTACATTTCCCGACCAAGGTATGGTTTATATTGTAGGTAAAAGTGGAAGTGGTAAATCAACATTATTAAATGTTATTGGTGGAATTGATAAATATGATAGAGGAGAGTTAATCATCGAAAATAACGTAATTAGTGATGATAATACTGAAACATCAACTGACATTATTGATACCGCAAAATTTAGTCGCAAAGACTATAATAGTTATAGAAATACTTATATAGGATTTATATTCCAAGAATTTAATGTAATTAAGGGATTAACAGTTTATGAAAACATTGCGTTATCTCTTGAATTACAAAAAAAATCAGTTAAAGAAAACCATAATAATATCTTAAATATCATTAATAAAGTAGGTTTAACTGGTAAAGAAAAACGTAGAATTAACGAATTATCTGGTGGCGAAAGACAAAGAGTTGCTATAGCGAGAGCTTTAATTAAAGATCCTAAAGTAATTATTGCTGATGAACCAACAGGAAACTTAGATAGTAAAAATAGAGATATTGTAATGAACATCTTGAAAGAACTATCAAAAGAAAAACTAATTATTATTGTAACTCATGATAAACATCTATCTAAAATTTATGGTGACCGTGAAATTAAGATTAAAGATGGAGAAATCGTTGAAGATAAAATTATCCATCCAGAAAATGTAAAAAATATTGTTCCAACTAAACATAAGTTAAGACCTATCACTCCAAAGGCTATTGTATCACTAGACCTTGCTTGGAAAGGTTTTAAACTTAATATGACAAGATTTATCTTTATAATCATCCTCTTTGCGATTAGTTTAATATTTGCAGGTAGTGTTATAAATTTATATCTTACTGATACAACTAAAGAATATGCAAAATTCCAACAAGATTATGGAAATAACGTTATTACAATTAGTGATAAGTATAATTATCACAATATGATTTCAACATCAGCTTTCTTTACTAGAGATTATAATCTATCAGTTGAACTATTTACAATTGATGAAGAAACTTCAATGTTGACTTATAAGAATATGAATATCAATATCCCAATTGATACAAATTTAGAAAATACTGATAATCTAGATCCATTATTTTCTACATCAATTAATAATATTACTGTGTATGAAGACAATAAACATTTTGAAAGTGCCTTCTCTATTCCAAAGGATTTCAAATGGAATCTTGTCGCAAGAAAAGACTACAGTTGTTATATCACTGATTATTTAGCAGATAATCTAATTGCTACAAGCTATTTTGGCGATGAAGTTGTAGAGCGTAAAGACTTAAGCGGTAAGGGCATTGAAGTTCCAGGAATGAAAAATGAATTATTAATTGCGGGAATTATTACAACAAATTATGAAGATTTTAAGGAAGCTACTTCTTCTCAAAGTTTAGCAGCCTTTAAAGATAATCTTGCTATTTATAATTCTATTTTTGTAGATGTAAATAAATATAGTAAAATATACTCAACTGAAAATCTAGAATATTACTTTGATGATATGATTTTTTATGATAACGAAGTAACTGAAAAATTTACAAACACAAAATATAGTGTTATTAATGATGAATTAACATTATATTCTGGGTCTTTTCCAGTAAAACCACAAAAAGGTGAAATTACACAAGTAGCTGTTTCTAAGGGATTTGTTGAACAAGTTCTTAAGAAAGATCCAGATAGTATAAGATATGTTAAATCATTTGGTACTACAAAGATTTCATACTCTGATCCTAACCTACCAGCAGAACAACAATTACCATACAACTACTATATTTGTGGTGTAAATCATATTCCAACGCAAACAGAATTTAATATTACAGGTATTATAGATTGTGATGAAATTGTAGTATATGCACCAGCTGTAAATACTGGAGCAACTCTATACAACAACTGGATTAATATGTGCTTCATTGATGGTGGTTTCTTAACAATTTTAATAAACGATAATCAAGAAGTTAATAGTCAAATTTATCGTAAACTATTAGATAAAGGTATAAGCATTAATAACCCATCATTTTTAAAACTTCAACTTGTTGATAACTTTATAAATGACAACTTATTCTTATTTGCTGCATTATTCTTTGTTTTCTGTTTATTTAGTACATTAATGATTTTTAACTTCATTATCATTAATATTAAAAACAGTACTAGAGATATTGGTATTTATATGTCTCTTGGTATGAATGGTTTCAAAATTTCTCTAATTTATTTATTCCAAGTCTTAATTGTTAGTACAATTGCAATGATTATTGGTGTAGCAGGATCTACTATCCTTATAAGAGTAATCGATCAATCATTTGCAGATCAAATAATTGTAGATTTTAATATCCTACATAGTACTAATCTAGGTATTGGTGGTATAATTATACTTGCATATTTAACACCAATTATTGCTATTGCATCTCCACTTTTTAGTTTATCTAGAAAGAAACCAATCGATGTAATAAAAGTTTCGTAAGGAGGTATAAACATGATTATATTAAAAAATGTTAATAAATATTACGAAACTGGTGGAGAAAAGATTCATGCAGTTAGAAATTTAAGTGTAACTTTCCCTAATACTGGACTTGCCTTTATTTTAGGTCCTTCTGGTAGTGGTAAATCTACTTTACTTAATCTTTTAGGTGGGTTAGATACACCAGATGATGGTGAAATTTGGATTGAAGACCGTGAAATTACAACTTTTTCTAGAAAAGATCGCACAAACTATCTTAATAGTTATTTAGGATTTGTTTTCCAAGAATATAATATTCTAAAAGACTTATCTTTAAAAGAAAATATCATCCTTCCTCTAGAAATTCAAGGATATTCTAGAAAAAAAATAAATGAAAAATTTGCTTCTATTTTAGAAGATGTTGAACTTACTGGACTTGAAAAAAGAAAAGTAAGTCAATTATCAGGCGGACAAAAACAACGTATCGCTATAGCAAGAGCATTAATTAAAGATCCAAAAATGATTATTGCCGATGAACCAACAGGTAACTTAGACTCTGAAACTAGTAAAAATATCTTTAATTTATTTAAACGTTTATCAAAGAAATGTCTTGTTATTATTGTTACTCATGATGAAGAATCAGCATTTGAATTTGCAGATATGATCGTTAGTATTTCACCTGATGGAGATTCTCTAAAGGAGGTAAGACAAAATGGCTAAAAAAGTTTTAACCCCTGAAGAACAAGCTTTAGTTGGTAAATTAAAATTAAAAAATGCTAAAGTTCCGCTAAAAACATGTTTAAAACTATCGTTTAAAAACATGTGGAAGAAAAAACTAAGATATTTAGTAATGTTTATTATATGTTCACTATCACTAACCTTCTTCTCTGTTACAATTGAACTTAATGGTGAAAAATTAAGACAAAATGTATATACTATGGTTGAAAATGGATATAGATATACTAATATTTACGAACATGTAGAATTGTCAGAAAAAGAAATTAAAGAAAATGAATATAATAAATACGCAAGTAAACAACTTGAAGGAGATTCTCTTTTAAAAATTAAAGATTCCGTTGATAATATTACAATTCATGAATATATGCCTGTTGAAATATATTATTCACATTTAAATTTAGAAAATAAAAACTATTTTTATACAGGGTATATAAGTTCTATCATTCGTTTTGATCCATCTAATGAATACGATCTCATTGCAGGAAGACTTCCAAACCCCAATACTAAGGAAATCTTAATCACAGATTATCTTGTTGCGGCATTTGATTATTTTAAACTTTATCCTTCTGTAAACAATATTTATGATTATTTAAATCAAAGATTAAACTTAAAACATAATGATAATTATATAATTGTTGGAATTATAAAGACTAACTATCAAGAATGGAGTCATTTTGCTACTGTTGAGACTGTAAAAACTGAAGATAAAGAAAATTATGCTTTCATTAATGACTTTATCTTTATGAATAGTGTAATTTTAAATGATGAATACTTTGATATAGAAAAAATAAGTGATAACGCATCAATTGGATTTAGCAATGATAAAAATGAAACGATTAACAACTTTGCTAGATGGACTTTTAGTGCAAAAGATCCAAGTGATCCAAGTAAAACAAACTACTACGGATATAATGAACCTGATGAAACTCCATCCGAAGGAATTTTTGCAATTTCAAGTGACAATTTAACATTAATTAATAGAAGCTCTTGGGATTCATCTACATTTGGACGACATCCAGAAAATGATGATGAAATTGTTATTTCATACAAATTAATTCCTCATTTATTTGGTTATAATTGGACATACAACGGTTCAAATTATCGTGATTGGGAATCTAATAGAAATCACCGTAACTGGTGGAATAAAATTAATGGCGCAGAAATTACTGTTACACTAACAGGAGTAGATGAATTTACTCCTGATTACGAAAAAACTTATAAAGTTGTAGGTATTACAAATTCAACACAAAAAGTATTCTCTACTAATGCAAATGCTGTTCAAGTATCTCCAAATGAATACCAAAACATTTATTACACTTACAATACTGAAGAAGAAAGAATTCTAGTTGAACTTCCTAATGATTCAGAAAAAGCATATGACTTGTTTAATCGAGCATTAGATGCTGGATATGTAATTGATGTGTGGGCTTATCAACAAGATATTGATACTTACATTGTTGACCCATTCTTAGATTTAGCATCTAAGGCAGGATTATTTATCTTTGCAATCTTCACAATGGGGATTATGTGGACAATTATTAGTATTGAAATTGTAGACTCTAAAAAAGAAATCGGTATTCTTAGATCAATTGGTTTAAGTGGTGGTAAAGTATCATTTATCTTTATCTTCCAAACTGCTCTAATAATCTTCTTATCTTACTTTATCGGTGTATATGGAGGTTATAAGATTGTTCCATTATTAAATAATGGTATAACCGATGAACTTGGAAAAGTGACACTTTATATGTATTCATTTACATACCGTACTCCATTATATTTAGCTTTATTGGTTATTTTAATGGGAGCTATTTCAACAGTAATTCCACTGTTTAAAATCCTTTCACAAAAAATCATTGATGTTATTAATGAAAGAGATAACTAAAAAGAAAACAGATGAACATTTTTGTTCATCTGTTTATTTTTTTATTAAATAAATACCAGGTTTATTAAATTTAAACAACTCAACTAAAGTATTAACTTCTTTTCTTCCATCAAAGATTAATGTACTTCCTGGTGCAAAAACTTTTTGTTCTTCTTCATAAACATGCATTATAAATCTATAATATGTATCATTAAGAACATAATCATAGTATCGTAATACTAAAGATCCACTAAATTTTTCTATTTTAATATTATTTATGATTTCTTCTTTTGTATTAAATCTAAAAATTGAATATTTATTTCTTAATTTAATTACATTCTTAAGAGTTTCTACTACTTCTTTATAAATATCTACATTATTCCAATTAACACCATTATAATCATCACCTAAATTATATGAATTATGCTGTAATTTTTTACTTCTCGCAAATTCCATACCTAAATGATAAAAAGGTACACCTTGTGCAAGTGCAATTACACTTACCGCAAGACAAAGTCGATCAATTAATTCATCTTCTTTAATATTTGCATTTAATTTAATAATTGTATCATATAAAGTGTAATTATCATGACATTCGATATAGTTAATCGAAAATCTTGGACTGTCCCATTTTTCTTCACGCACACAATATCCAGTAAGTGCTTGATAAAGTTCTTGATGAGTAACTTTCTTACCAAGAATAAATCCGCCTTCAGTACAATCGTAATTTGATTTCATTAAGTTTCTAAATGAATCATTAAAGAAACTAAATCCACGAAGCTGCCAAAAGTTTTCACACAGACCTCCTAAATCATGAGGTAAGCGCATTGGGATATTCCAACCTTCTCCATAGACAATATTATCTTTATCAATTTCATGCAATAAAGATTTAGCTTTATTAAGTGTATCGACATCAATTAAATCCATTAAATCAAATCGGAAACCATCTACTTTAAATTCATTCTTAAAATATAAAAGAGAATCAAGAATTAATTTTCTTACCATTAATTTTGTAGAATTTAAATCATTTCCACATCCCGATGAATTTGTTAAAAATCCATTGTCTTGAGTATGATATGCATACCCTGGAACTAAAATAGAATATGGATAAGTACGAACATCATATACATGATTGAAAACCACATCAAGTGTTACTCCCATATTTAACGAGTGAATGGTATCAATTAATTTCTTTAAACCATTAATTCCACCAAGTGGATTATTAAAATCTTTAGTTAAATAATTAGATATTGAAAAATAATTAATCGGATTATAACCCCAGTTATAATTGTTCTTTTTTATTTCATCAACACCACCAAAGCCAAATACGGGCATAATTTGTAAATGATTAAAACCAATATTTTTCAAATATCCAAGCCCATAATTAGAATCTTTTGTATCTACTAAATCTTCAAATGTTCCACCACCATTTAGCGATGTAATGTCTCTAATACTTAATTCTTCAATAATTGGATCGTTAAAGTGAACATAATCATATTTTAATTGATATGAATCTTTTAAATTTACTACTATGTTTGCGGTAAAATTAGGCATACAACTAATCCCATATGGATCAAGTGATTTAATAAATTCTTCATTTACTCTTACTAAATAGTAATATTTAGAATTAATTACATCTCTATTAATAGTTTTTTCCCATACTCCTTTATTAGTAAAACTCATATCATATTCTATATCATCTAATACAAGTTTTATTTCTTTAGCAACAGG
>JAZSIL010000117.1:0-2051 GCA_045533785.1 Bacilli bacterium | reverse complement strand
ATGAAAAATTCCATTCAAAGGTTAGAAACTTAATTTAGTTTTCATTATTTGGTATTATTAAACATTCCAAATATATTGAAAAATATGTATTTTTATGTTAAAATATATATTAGAAATTTAAGCTAATCTATACAAAAACTATTTTTAATTTTTGTGTAGATATGATATTTAAATTATAGTTATTAAAGAAACTCAAATTTATAAACATACAATGTTTAAAATAATTATATATATTAAAAGAATGGAGAAGAAATATGTCTGAAATAAAAAGAATTGGTGTTTTAACAGGTGGTGGAGATTGTTCTGGTCTTAATGCTGTTGTAAGAGCTGTAACACTTACTGCTATTAATAAATATGGGTGTGAAGTTATTGGATTTAAAAAGGGTTATGCAGGTTTGTATGCTAATGATTATATGGAGCTTACTGTAGAAAATACAGAAAAGATCTTGGCTCAAGGTGGTACAATCCTTAGAAATTCAAATAAAGATAATTTATTCAATTATGCATACCGTGATGAAAATGGTAATATTCAGCATAAAGATGTTAGTGATGTTGCTGTTGAAAATTTAAAGAAATTAAATATCGATGCCTTAGTTGTTATTGGTGGAGATGGAACTTTAACAAGTGCTCGTGATTTTGCAAGAAAAGGTGTAAAAGTAATTGGTGTTCCTAAAACAATTGATAATGATGTTTTATACGTAGATCATACATTTGGTTTTACTACTGCACTTGGTGTTATTTGTAATGCGATTGATAGAGTAAGAACAACTGCATATTCTCATGATAGAGTTCAAATCTTAGAAGTAATGGGAAGAAACTGTGGTTGGTTAGCACTTGAAGGTGGTTTATCTGGTGGTGCTGATATTATTCTTTTACCTGAAATTCCATATGATATTTATAAAATTGTAGACGTAATTAAAAAACGTGATGAAGCAGGTCATTTTGATACTGTAATTGTTGTTTCAGAAGGAGCAAAACCTAAAGATGGTAATGTTGTTATTAAAAAGATTGTAGCAGATAGTGCTGATACAATTCGTTTAGGTGGTATCGGTGATCAACTAGCTTCTCAATTAGAGGTCTTATTAGGTGGTAAAGAAGTTCGTGCTACAAATATTGGTCATACACAACGTGGTGGTGAAACATGTCAATTTGACAGAAGCCTTTGTACAAAATTTGGTTCACTTGCAGTAGATGCTTTATTTGAAGGAAAGAGTGGAGAAATGGTTACAATATATAACTCAGTTCCTCAAACAGTTTCTTTAGAATTAGTACTTGGAAGTGGTGCAACTGGTGAAACAAGTAAAGGTGGTAAAAATAGCGTAGATCCTAATGGTTTTGTAGTAAAGACAGCACGTAACATTGGAATTTCATTTGGTGACTAATAAATTAAATAAGTAAATAAGCGATAATAGATAAAATCTATTAACGCTTTTTTTGTAATAGTATTATAACTTATTTAATACTTCAGTACCATGAAAGTTATAGGAATATCTAAACAATAAATAGAAAGAAGAATATATATGATTAAACCACATTATGAAGTAGTATGTGCAGTTATTATTAAAGATGATTTAATATTTTGCTGCAAAAGGAATGGAAAAGGTGAATGTGCTTATAAATGGGAATTTCCTGGTGGAAAGATAGAACCTGGTGAAACAAAAGAAGAAGCACTTTTGAGAGAAATAAAAGAAGAATTGAATTCTAAAATAAAAATTAATAAATACTTAACTACAATCAATCATGAATATAATACTTTTAATTTAACTATGCATGTGTACATTTGTGAATTAATTAGCGGTAATCCTGAATTATTAGCGCATACTGAAAGTACGTGGTGTAGTAAGGATGAATTAATAAATTTAGATTTTGCAGAAGCGGATTATAAGTTTTTAGATAAGGTTAAGAAATTTTTTGATACTTGGAAGGATATTAATTAAATAGAGCTATTAGTAATAAGTTATATTTAATTAAAAATACTAACAATATAAATAATTATATAAAAATTATAGAAGAGTAAATGGAAATATTCAATTTGAGCATTTAACTTTTAG
>JAZSIL010000061.1:0-5266 GCA_045533785.1 Bacilli bacterium | reverse complement strand
GTTATATAATCCTATTCATACATTTTGGCATTTTCATTCGGCACAATTTGCCATTTTCATTCGGCTTATTTTTTATTGAAAAATAAGCCATCAATTTAGATAGCTTATTGAAAACATATTTTATTTAATCACTAATTAATTTTTGATACTCATTGAAATCTTTTAAAGGAGTAAATCTTTTATCTTTTGCATCTTTAATAAACTCTTCTAACTCAGTTTTTTCACCCGTTCTAACAATTTCTTTTAAGTCAATTTCATATAAATTTAGAAATGGCGTAGTAAAAATATGTTTACCTTGTTTCATTAATTCATCATATTTAATTGCGTGTTCTTTTGCAATTTTTAAATATTCAATTGCTTTACTATATTCTTTTTGTTTAACAAATAAAGATGCTTTTGTAATATTTAAGTAATTTAGATCTTGATGAAAACATAAATAATTTTTATCATTAATTATTAAATCAATAATCTTTTCTTTTGTTTCAATTTGATACATCTCGTTTTCATTCATCATACTTAACAAACTATTTAATTGATTAAATAATTGTTTTTGGTGATGTTTTTCCTTTTCTTTTCCAACTAGACAATATTTAAGTAAATCATCTTTAGATGTTACCGTATCTTCTGGATATAACTCTAAATATTTTCTTGCTTCATCATATCTTTTTTGATATGAAAGATATTGAACTATTCCAGATATTGCTGAATTTCTAATACTAGTATCTGAACAGTCCTCAATAACTCGAGCAAATAATTTAATTGCTCTTTCTTGAGCTGCATCATAATCCTCTTCACTTTCATAACTAAAGGATAACATAGCTTCACAATATCCTAACTCACACAAGAAATACATATCTCCAGGATATTCAGTTACTGCTTTTTTACATATTTCGTATCTATCAATTAATGATCCAGTTTGCCATGTCTCATTATATGAATCTTTTAATTCTTTATATCTTTCATCTACTTCATCTTTTGAAGTAATACATAAAAGTTCATCAGCAGTAACATTAAATAATTTTGTTAATGGACTAATTAAACTTAAGTCTGGATTTGACAATCCACATTCCCATTTTGACACTGCTTGATATGATACAAATAAATAGTCTGCTAATTTTTCTTGAGTTAAATCATTCTTGATCCTTAACTCTTTTATTTTTTCTCCAATTGTCATTTTTTTATTCCTTTCTTAGATATTTTAACCGGTTACACTAATATTATAATATATATTTTTATATAGGTCAATAACTTAAAATTCTACTATCATTCAACCATAGGTTGAGGAAAACTGATAAAGAAAAAAAGTCACATTTTACTGTGACTTTCTAAATTCTTATGGAGCAGGTAACCGGAATCGAACCGGCATCTTCGCCATGGCAAGGCGGTATAATAGCCGTTATACTATACCTGCATCATTAAAAGCAATATTAGTATACCAAATTATTATGATATTAGCAAGTATTATGCTTTAAATATTGCTTTTAGTTTTTGTTTTATTCTTCTTCAACTTCCCAGTTTACGTTATGATAAACATCTTGTACATCATCAAGATCTTCAAGCATATCAAGCAAACGTTCGAATTGGTCAATTTCCTTTTCATCTGTTAAATCAACCATATTATCTGTTTCCCAACTGATTTTATCTACTAAGAATTCAATACCATCACCAAGATCACCTAGTGCTTGTCTGATCTTATTGTATTCTGAATAATCAGCTTCAACAGTTACTAGTTCATCACCAGTTTCTTCATCAGTTTCTGTATAAGTATTTTGAACATCGCAATCTGCATCTAATAATGCCATTACTGCATCTTCTTCACTAATACCTTTGAATACAAATACTGCTAAATGTTTAAATTGATAAGTTACACTACCACTTGATGCAATTTTACCACCTGTTTTTTGGAATGCTACTTTTACATCTGTTTGTGTACGATTGTGGTTATCTGTTAAACATTCAACTACTACTTGTGAATTACCTGGGCCAAAACCTTCAAGTAATAATTCTGCATAAGATGTTTGGTCAGCACCTTTTGCTTTATCGATTGCACGTTTAATAACGTCTGCTGTTACTTGTTCTCTTTTAGCTCTTTCAATTGTTCTTTTTAATGTTTGATTTAAGTCTGGATCAGGAACACCACCTTTAGCTGCCATATAAATTAGGCGGCTCCATTTACTGTTTAGTTTAGCTTTTGCTGCAGCTGTTTTTGCCATTGATGCTGCACGTACTTCATGTGCTCTACCCATAATAAATTCTCCTTTTTAAATTTTTACCTTATCTATTATACCACTTTTTGTACTTTTATAAAAGTAAGTAGCATTATTATATTTTTATTCAACCTTTGCTTCAAGAGTTTTTAAAATAATTTTCTTGAATTTTTTAAGTTCAGCGATATATGCTTCACCAATTTTTGCTGTTAAATTAACAGAAGGATTAGCAATATCAATTATCATATATGGTTGTTTTGTTACATTTATTCTTTCAACTTTTAAGTTACGATAAGTCTCATCATCTTGATCAATTTTAACACCCTTTACAAAATCATCAATAGCATGAACAAATTCTTTTAAATATACTTCATATGTATGTTTTGTGAAATTTTCAGAAAGGCCATAATATAATAATAACTCTATTACATAATCAGTAATTTGATTTAAATTATTAATATCTCGGTAATATGTTAACAATTGAATCGTATTTTTAAATAAATTAAATTCACTTCCTGCAAGATTTACAAAATTCCATCTTACTTCATCTGTCTTAATAAAGTTTGCAGTTTGATAATTTAATGTTTCTTTAAATCTAATAAGTACATTTAGTTTATAATTAGGTAGTACTACATCAATACTATTAGTTTGTTCATTAATTGAGATTTGACTAATTTTATCAAGATTATATTCAAAGACAAAGAAATTCCATATCGCATTTAGTGCAGCCTTATTCATAAGAGGGTATGAATTAATTTTAGGCATATCAAGCACTAACATAAGTTCTAAATTATTAGCTCCATGATACATTGTATTAGTATATACAGCACCTGCTTTTTTAAGTTCTAAAACATTTAAATAATTTAATTTAGATTTAATTTTTTCTTCTAATTCACCTATAAATGAGTTAATTTCTTCTTTATCACTTTTAGTAAGTTCAAGATCAGTAACAATTTTTCTAAAATCTTTTTCAGTCAATATAAAACTCCTTCCTAAATATCATAATGATATTCTTTTTGTTTAATATAATAACACAAATAATTAAAACCACATTCTTTAATTATCTTAATATATTTTTCAAAATCTTCTTTGTATCTAGATAATGTATGAGCATCAGTTGATAGTGTAAGACGTGTGCCACCAAGACCCTTATATAAATCTAATAATTGATAAAGATGTTTTTCTGGCAAAGCTTTTTGTACTTTTACATTTATTTCTAATGCTTTTTCTTTATTAATAATTGTTTCTAAAATTGGTTTAATTAAATGATAATCGCTTAAAAACTCATATGAACTATCTATTTTATATACTGTTTTATAACAATAATCAATATGACTTAAGACGTTAAACTTATCAATTCTTTTTACTGCATCCAGCATTTGTTCATAATACATTTTAATTGTCTCTTTAATTCCAAGTTCTTTAAAATTAGATACAAAATAATACTCGTATTTACCACTATCATGAATACTTAAATTTATTAAATCATAATCATACTTTTTAAGTAAACTGTTAATTTCATCCAAATAATCAACTCGATACCCCATTTCAATACCAAGAAGTGGGATTGGACCACACCCATTATATAAACTATTTAATTCATTTTGTAATTTACCAAAATCACATAACCAATCGTGATCATCCATACTAGGCATATAATCAATATGTTCTGTTGTTACAAAATACTTACATCCAAGCTTTTTAGCTAAATTATAATAATTAGCTAATGGTTCATTTGAATCTTCAGAATAACATGAATGAATATGCTGGTCATGAAGTATCATCTTAATCACTTCCTTATTATATATAGTATACCAAATTTAATCTATTTCTTCAAGTAAAGGGAGTTTTGAGATATTCATAAAAAAAAGATCTCCAAATATAATTTGAAGATCTTTATTTTTTATTAAGCTATAGTACCTGGTAAAATAGTTGATAATGTAACTGTTTTACTAGTTGAACCAGTCTTATATGTAACAGTATAAGTCACACATTCAGAATATTCAGGTAAGTTCTTAACTCTACCATTTGATTTTAGATATGCACTATTAGTTGCGAAAGATAATGTATATCCAGAATAAGTCTTATAATATGCTAATTGTTGTTCAACCATATCTCTAAATTCATACCAAATTTCAAGATCATTTTCTAACATTGGTTGAGGGCACCATTTTCCACTAAAGAAATGATGACCAACAAGACGATTAAGTGGTAAATCAAATTGAATTAGTAATTGAGCACAAAGTTGCGCTGAATATTGCCATGTTAACCATAGATCTGAACCTTCTCTTACAGATGACTCAATACCAATTGAGTTGTTATTACCACCAGTGGATCCAATATAGCCATAGTCAGATTTATATTGGTGACCACTTAAATACCAAGTATTTCCAACTAATTTTACACCAAGTCCCATACCATTTAATTTTTTACCACTTGTTGAATTAGCGACACTAGTCTTATAACCTTTAATATAGAAATAACCATCACTTCCAAGTGTTACATCAGTAGTATAAACATCAGTGCCAATTACACTTGTAGTTAGACCAGATGATTTCCAAGTCATAGTAGTGTTTCTACCAGCATGATATGCACCATAAGCTGTATTTTGACAATACCAAATACCATCATTCCCTGTGGAATAATGCCATGAAGCTTTTGTACCATTGGTATTACAAGTCTTATTATAAGATGCAAGGTTACTACCACCTTTAAGCGAATAATTAGCAGAATAAGGCATATCTGCAGCATAGTGGAATGTAATAAAGTCAATACCACCTGTACCAGTACCATCTAATGTAGATTTATTTGTTGGATTTGATAAATAATAATCTTTATGAACTGTGTAAGTTTCAAATAATAGTTTTGATACACTACCAACTATATCAGCATAATAAGCACCATCAGAACCATAAGTTATACCTATTAATAAATTATCTCTTGTAAAAATACTTTCATTATTACTATCAAGAATTACACCTAACATACCGCTATCTTCAGAAACTACAGTCACGTAGAAAGTAAATGAAATAGATGGGTACATTGCATCATATGCAACA